>DAOM01000307.1 GCA_002501855.1 Candidatus Nitrosopolaris nunavutensis | reverse complement strand
CAATTGTAATAATAATAATAATAATAATACTAATAATAATAATACTACGGCATCTGGTATAACTTCGTCTCCTTCCAGTAGGCCGTCATCCTCATCGCCTTCGAATAACACGAATTCTGCTCCTCCTCTTTCGACCTCTTCTTCATCATCTCCTCATTCAAACACTACCGGTCCCTCTGGCAATAATAATAGAAACAGCAACGGTAACTCTTCTGGAGGTATAACTGTATCTCCTTCTTACACTTCTTCAAGTATAATGCCTAAATCTATTGCTGACAATAACAGAATTAACAATAACATACCTATAGTTCCCCTTGTTTACAAAATTGCAAAAGGTAATAACACTGCTACGACTACTTCAGCGAATGCTGCATATACTTCTAACAAGGTTTTTTCACATAGAAATGCAGCTATTAGTAACAGTTCGAGTAACACTAGCGATCAAAACAGTATGACTACTTCAGCGAATGTGGCACATACTTCTAACAAGGGTCTTTCACATAGATCGGCTGCTATTACCAAAAATGCTACGGCAAGTAGCAATACTAATAATCAACTAAATAGTACCTCGTTAATTCTGGTTGCCGGCAATACAGAAGCTATGAAATTTAATGTTGCCAATAATAATGACTTGCCGATTACTAACGCAGTAGTTTCAATTGCCTCCCAAACTAGTGGTCTCAAAATTGTAGGGGATACTTTATGGAGTTTGGCAAGTTTGGGTCCACACTCTAGCCACCAATTTTCTTCCAAGATATTTGCTTCAGCATCGCTAATAGCTCAGCCAGTTTCCTTTCTAGTCACGATGCAATATATATCTCATGGACAATCACAAGTGGGTTCATTCATTTTAGGTGGAACCGTGATTGGTAGTATAAAAGTAAATGCTAGTGGCATCGGTATTAACTCTATTGCTGGCGTTCCTAATCTAGTGGGAAATCTATTGAACGAAGGAAACACTATAGCGTTGTATACTACTGTACAGCTGATAAATCAGCCCTTTTCTACAGCTAACGGATCATCAACAACTAATCAACAACAACAACATCAGCATCACCATAATCAATCTGGAGTAGGTAGTGCAGGTGGTGGACAATCTTCATCGTCAACCACCGCATCAACGACAACGCCCCAGCAATCTTCTACGCCTACTAGTCTCCCTCCGCCGCAATATCTTGGTGATCTTCAACCTGATTCTCCTTTACCATTCAGTATTCCTCTTACGGCAAATACAAACAATACGGCCCCTGGAAATTATCCTGTTAATCTTCAAGTTACTTATAGCGATGATTTGAAAAATAGTCATACAATCGTATTAAACAATACAGTTCAGATCGCGCCACAACAATCAAAACAAGGTAATGGCCAAGGCGGAGGAATACTTGGATTTTTAAGTGGTATTTTTGGCGGTGGCGGTCGTCACTCTAGAGGAGGACAAACTAGTGGCGCAAATGATGTATTGGGAATTCCACTTCCTATTTTAATAGCAATCATTGCTGCTATTGCAATAGCTTTCATCCTTATAAGAAGGAGACGAAGGTCTAGGGCAGCTACAAATGCTAATCGACAAGAAGAGGAAGGAGATAATGAGGATATAGAATCCTTAATAGACGGTTCTCATACATCGGTAGATACAAAGAAGAAAGAAGGAGGAAGTACCACGCCACCGATATGATAATATTCCAGAGGTGATATATGTTATTATGGGTCTTAGAGAAGATTCTCTTAAAAATAATGGAGATGGGAGAGTAGCTTCCGAAAATAAAATAAAAACGAAAGTTTCAAGGCCTGCTGCTACTTTGTTAGCTCAGAAGAAAAAGAATAATAAAAATAAAAATCTTAAACAAATTTTTGTCCTGTCTTTTGATGCTTTAAGAGAAAGAAAGGCAAGATCTGCACTAACGATATTGATGGTTATTGTAGGAGGTGGCCTGATGATTGCAATTAACGGTATGAGTGCAGGTCAAAGTGCTTTTGTAAACAAGCAGTTAAACACTTTGGCGCCTAACATAATGTTTGTTAGCTCAGGTCAGCATAATCGCGGAGGACCAGATGGTCCACCGACTATTATCTTTAATGCCGAGGTTGTAAATAGGATAAAATCACTTCCATATGTTCAACAGGTTATTCCAGTATATTCAGGATCGCTTCAGCTTAATGCTATGGGTAATATCGAAAATGCTCAGGTTATGGGAATGGATCCCACAAAAATCAACCTAATTTCTCCTTCTATGCAGCTAGTACCTGGTTCTTCAGTACAACCAAACAATCCCACAGGGATGTTAGTAGGCGATACCGTAGCCAACCCTCCAGGATTGACAACTCCATATGTAACAGTGGGTCAGACCGTAAGAGCAACTTATTCATTTGCAGATCCTCACACAGGAAAGCTACAAACAGCATCGAGAAGTTTTATAGTAACTGGAATAATGCAACCTACAGGTAACAACCAAATCGACAAAGCAGTAGTAATCAATGAAGCTACTGCCAATTCATTATTTCACAAAGGGGGGAAATATGACTCAATGGCTGTAGCTGCAGTTTCTGCTGATTACGTTAATGCAGTACAACAAGAAATTACTAATATATACGGTAGTAATAATATTGGAGTAATAACTCCCAAGGCCATCCTAGCAGCAAGACAGCAGTTTCAAAGTGGAAATAGCTCATTTATCTTAGATATCGCATTTATTTCGTTACTTGTAGGTGCTGTTGGAATTATTACTACCCTTTACACGTCCGTTAATGAAAGAATAAAGGAAATTGGAACAATGAAGGCTATCGGTGCAAAGAATAGCTTTATTCTTGGCCTATTTTTGAGTGAGGCATTACTGATTGGCCTTATAGGATCAACTCTAGCAATATTGGTGGGTGGTGGCGGTGCATATATAATGACGGATTTTGCTCCGCGGGGCCCAGGTGGAGGAGGAGCAGCTGCGGCACATGTTTCTCCTATCTTTATTCCACATGATATTCTCAATGTCTGGATTCTTTCAGTAGTTTTAAGCCTAGCAGCAGGACTATTTCCAGCTTGGAAAGCATCACGTCTTTCTCCATTAGAAGCTCTAAGAAGATAGGCCTCGTCGGCCTCTGATTAATGCTGCTTAGCTGAAGTGGATATAACAAACTACGAAGTAAAAAGATTCGAGAAGGTTCAAAAATTAGGGAATGTGTATAGAGTAACAAACAATAATGATATCTCTAAAGTTCGTGAGATTATTGAGGACATTTATTTGCCGACCTTTCAGAATATGCTGGCGTCAGTCAAAGTTCCTCCGTTGTCGTCGTCAGCAGTTACACTAACTCCCACATAGTTGTGACGTATCTTGCTGATGGGCATACGAAGTGTATTTTGATACGGTCAAAGACAGACAAAATATTGTTACGGCTCACCGTGGCTACGGCCATTTCTCACCGCTAGACGCATTCCATACCGCATCGACAACTACTCGTGCGATTTCTTTTTTGGTTTCCAAAACATGCATAGAAATTCGTAGAACTGACGATACTGAGTGAGGCTC
>DAOM01000134.1:9937-10336 GCA_002501855.1 Candidatus Nitrosopolaris nunavutensis | reverse complement strand
GCTAATAACCCGTATTAAGGCTGTAGAGTATTTTCTAAAAAAAACAGGTGATGTACCCTGTAATATAAAATTCATCGTAGAGGGTGAAGAGGAAATTGGGAGCGTGAACATAGAGAAGTACCTTTCCAAATACAGACAGAAACTTGCAGCCGACGGGGTAATTTGGGAATTCGGATATGTTGACGAAAAAAATAAACCAATTATAAGCCTAGGGATGAAGGGGCTACTTTATGTGGAGCTAGTCGCAAAAGGACCTTCACAAGATGTTCATTCTAGCTTGGCAGTATTGATTGAAAATCCTGCATGGCGTCTGGTCGAAGCATTAAACATCATAAGAAACAGGGATGGAAAAATTTTGATCAAGGATTGGTACGAAGAGGTAAGGGAATTTACCTCGGA
>DAOM01000134.1:0-9672 GCA_002501855.1 Candidatus Nitrosopolaris nunavutensis | reverse complement strand
TGTGTATAAGAGACAGGAGGTAAGGGAATTTACCTCGGAGGAATTGGATAGTATTTCTCGAGAACCGTTTGATGAACAGGAATTCAAAAGGCAGTATGGGGTCGACAAATTCGTAAACGACTCGCGAGGAATTGAAGCAAGGAAGGCTTTAGTGGGTATGCCAACATGTAATATTGCTGGCCTTGTAGCAGGGTATGTCGGTCAAGGTGCAAAAACTGTTCTTCCTTCGACTGCTATGGCTAAAATTGATTTTAGGTTGGTCCCCGATATGGACCCCACAAGACAATTCGAGAGACTAATTAATCATTTAAACAATTATGGGTTTGGCGGTGATATTGATATAAAATTTATTCATGGAGAATCGTCATCTAGAACACCTATCAATCAACCTTTTGTAAAACAGGTTGAAGAGGCCGCGACGGAAACTTTTGGAACAGAACCTATTATTAGCGTCTCATCCTCTGGAACTGGACCCATGCATTCATTTGTTAAAATGCTCGGTGCTCCATGTGTCTCTGTAGGAAGCACCTCTATTTATGCACGAATCCATTCACCGAATGAATTCGCAAGAATTGATCTCCTTAACAAGGCAACTAAATGCATGGCCGCCATCATAGAAAAGTTCGGCAAACAATGATAGACAGTTTAACAACTTGTACTGCATTAGAACAATGAAACGCATTTGGCATGGTAAGCATTTGTATAAATGAGAAGCAATCTATCTTTATAAAGATAATAATCCATAAGAAAAGTAGAGACAGGATAGCCGGTACAATTTTTGCATTTGCCTTTGCATTTTATATAGGAAAAATTGAATAAAATTACGAGGAAGTCTGTCATCTAGTCAGACATGAATTAGAACAATTAGAAATCAACCATGAGCATTCACATACTCAAGCTATCACATCTATCAGGTGCGGACTATAAAAATTCCAATTAATAATTGTACCTACTATTAATTGATAGATCTTCCTCTGAATCTGTCGGGCTTGGGAAGAACAAGAAATGAAATAACAAATAAAATTTGTCAGTCAACCTAGAACAAAATCGTTTAATTGTATTATATGCCTCCTTTACAATAAGTAATAATAAATTGAATAACGAAAAAAACGGCAGGACAAAGTAGACCACGCTTACAGACTAGATGCCTCCAGACTGAAGAGTGGATGAGAACTTCAAGGGACAATGTGACAATAAATAATCTTAGGCCGCTACAGAATCCATCCGAGAGAGTCCAAATTTTGACATTTTGGGCATCTACGACATAAAATAAGAAACAAGAATGCTTTTGGTCTTCTGAAGCTGAGTGTAAGGGGTGCGCGAAAGTTTGAGGACGTTTGTAACCTCAACTTGCTTACAGAGCGCTGAATCGGTCGTGATAATGGCATACGACTTGAAAGCTTAATTATGACATTAATTGCTATCATAACAGATACTGCGGTTGCCCTATAAAGTAATTGACGGCGAAATTGAACCTTTGTCATTTACAGCCGAAGAAGTTATGCAAAAGTTAAAGAATGAGAGGATCAAGTTTCTTGATTTGCAGTTTACTGGCCTTACCGGAAGATTCCATCACACAACTATGGCCTCTAACATGTTTCACAAAGAGGACTTCGAGGATGGTCTTCCAAAACTCGATGGCTCTTCAATCCGTGGTTTTACAGAGATCCACGAATCAGATCTAATTCTTAGGCCTGATCCATCGACATACGCCACCATTCCGTGGATTGAAAAGGATTCCACAGCAAGGCTAATTTGTGATATCCTAACCGGCGGTTCAGAGAGAAATCCGTTTCCGCGCGACCCGAGGGGGATCGCAACCAAGGCGGCCAAATATGTTCGAGAAAAAGGCTATGAGTCGTCTTTTTGGGGGCCTGAAGTTGAATTCTTTGTCTTTGATAAACTCGAAGTAAACACTATGACACCTTATCACGGCCAGAGCTATAACATAACTTCAAGAGAAGCGCCGTGGTCCACTGAGGGCGTAGGATATGTTCTAAGACTTAAAGAAGGATATCTTCCAAGCGCACCGGGTGACACTCTGATGGATTATCGAAATGAATGTGTAGACGTTCTCAGTAACGATTTTGGTATCATTTGTGATACTCATCATCACGAAGTCGCAACAGCGGGCCAATGCGAAATTGATATTCGGTACGACACACTTGTGAATGCAGCCGATTCTGTTCAAAGCTACAAGTATATTGTTAAAAATATTGCAAAAAAAAATAACATGATTGCTACGATGATGCCTAAGCCGATTGCACTTGATAACGGTTCAGGCATGCATGTTAATGTTAGCCTCTGGGACAAGCAGAAGAACCTCTTTTTTGATGACAGAGACGAATATGCGGAAATGTCAGAAACTGCTCGGTATTTTGGTGGAGGGATCATAGACCATGCATATGCATTGGCTGCAATTGTCGCACCGACTACCAACTCATACAGAAGGTTGGTACCGGGTTATGAAGCGCCTGTATATATTGCATGGAGCAGGGGTAATAGATCAGCAATAATCAGGATCCCAGCCCATTACAAAGGCAGAAAATTTGCCGCGATGAAGAGAATCGAGTTCAGGGCCCCGGATCCCTCATGCAATCCTTACTTTGCATTCTCCGCGATGGTTGCTGCTGGACTAGACGGTATTCTGAAGAAGAAACCATTGGGTAATGCCGTCGATGAAGATATTTTTAAAATGACCCCACAGAGACGTAGGGAACTTGGGGTTAAGCAGCTGCCTGCAAGTTTAAGAGAAGCGTATGAGGCGCTAGACAGTGATAGAGCATTCCTGAAACCGATCTTCGGCGACGACGCCATCGATAGCATAATTGAACACGAAGTGAAAGAACACAATGAAGTAGCAGTGAGACCGCATCCTCACGAATTTTCTATGTATGCCGATGTATGATAGATCATTATACATATGCAGCTCTAAAATAACATCTTTGGGAGCATTTGTTCATTTAGTCATTCTTCCTCTTTCTTCCAAGGGTCAATCTAAATACGCTTGTAGCGATAGTATCGCCCCTGCCCTTAGAATAAACTACGGCTACAAACAATATCCATAGCCTACCACAGCAGAATTCGTAGATGTAACACTTTTGGAATATTGTATTATTTTCCACTTCGATATACCCTACATGATCGTTGTTCAAGTCATAGTGCGAAACACCCAAGAGTCTTCTTGTGTCTTACATTGAGTCGCAATGTTTTACACATTTTTCCTTTGACGTGATTCCAAGAGTTTTGTAAAGTACTAATATACTTATTTGCTCATGACTTTTTCCGCCCGGGCTGGGATATGAATAAGTACAACAAAAATCGTTATTTGGACTGATTGTTGGGCTAGTATACTGCTTGGCCGAAAATGTTTTTGCAATGGGATTTATCTACATAGACATACATATTTCAGTCCATACAACTTTAGTGCTGATGCGCCGGAATGAGGGAACCAGAAAGCTAGAAAGTAAAGGTTTGGGGAGAAAGTCGAGAATTTCCTTAAAAGATAGAATACATCGTACTCCGAAACACAAGTGGCACAAGAACTTTCCGGTCTAAATTTTAGACAAAGTAATTTCCCCTTTATACTCTGCCGAACTCATAAAAATCATTGTACATAAAAGACGCATAAAAAATATTAGTAATGCTGAAAAAAGTTATAGAATCGGCAATCGAAAACCCGATGAGCAGAGAACAAGTAATGCTTTATACTGTTTCAGGAAGGAATGCTAGTCCGTAAAATGAGAGGCTCACAATGCTATAGATATCACCCGAATTTACTGTAATTGATTGAATGGTTCTCGAGCACAGAGCGATATGGGTGCACTTGGATGAATACCTATTATAGTATTTGTGCAAATACGAAATTCGTTGTTAGAAATTTGCTTCTAGATCTAGTTCTTGTTATTTACCGAAGCGCCGCTCGCTCTGCAGACTCTGCCTTGGTAGCAATGTCCTTTTTTAACGAGACTATTTGTTCCTCTTTTCTTGATTTCAGTACAGGCATCAATTCAGTTTCTAGAATATGTGGTAGTGTGCGGATTTTATTTTCAACAATATCTCTCATCTGTTCTAAATTCTTAGCACGGATCTTCAATATCAGGTCGAAGGTACCATGCAGTTCATGAACCTCTAATACCTCATCCACGAAGCAAAGGTCAAGAATTACGCTTTCTATAGAACCAGGTTCAGTGTTGATACCCATGAATGCCAGATGATCATATCCAAGTCGATCATTATCAACAGACAGCGTAAACTTGTTGATTATTCCTGCATCAACCATCCGGCGGACCCTTATGTGTATTGTCGCGTCAGATACGCCTATTTGTTTTGCAACTTCTACGAATGGTGTTGACGAATCTTCGCCTAACTTGTCCAAAATTTTGAGATTTACATCATCTAATAATTCGTAGTCGAATTGCATGCCATTGGATGTACGCCATCACCTGTTATATACTTTTATTGCATCCACATTAGAGGCTGATCTTGGATGAAAGTCGGAGCAGAATATGAGCATAGTGATACATTAGCTGATAACGTGATTATTCTATTATACTTCAATTTAAATATCCTTTTTTGGTAATATAAGGTTGAGAGGGACACGCCTAATGAAACCCAACAATTTTGCCATGAAAGACTGGCATTTAGAACATGTCGAAAAGATTATCATCCGTTATATCAAAGGCATATCTCCCGATGCGTCATCTTTTGAAAAGCGTAATTTCAAAAAATACGGTACTATTTCGAGCTGCGCTAAGCAGATAGAATACGACATAAAACATGGTGTGACAATCGAAGATGTTCTGGCGGTCATGCAAAGAATCAGATACGACAAATCTTTTTCTGAGTTACGCGGGAATCCTGAGACAGTACAACGTTTAGACGAGTTGGAAAGGCAAGTTTCCGCTCCAAAAAAAGTCGCTTCTTGGTAGTATTAAAGGTTGAAGTAGATATACAATTAATCTTTTTCTCGCAAGGAAAGAGCTCTTATTTGCTCCAATAGAAATTAGTTCTTATCGAAAAACAGAATAATTCATGGTACTTTTTGAGTCCGAGGTTTTCATCAACATCATAATTTTTTAGCCCTCCACTAAACATCCGCAGCTTTCGTCTATCAACAAAGAATAGATCGTTTAATGCCATGCTAGCATCTACGGGTAATATATAAATGTGAAACATATGATGACCCGCAATAGACATTATGTCGGAACACCGATTTACGGAGGGCAATCTAGTCATACTTTATGCAATATATCTAGAAAGACCCACAGATGGACGAAGCTTACCTGATTACATGCTCGAACGGGTAAAAGTATGTCTGGACACCCTGAGGATTATTACACGTTCGAAGCCAGATAAGCATAAAACTACAATAGTCGTTGTCGCAAACCCAGAATCTGTGGGAGTGGTTAAAGAAGCATTGCTAAAAGAAGGAGTTGACGAAAAAATAATTGTGATAGACTCCAGCCCAAAGAATATTGCCCAAACTTTTGACCGAGTTCTAGATATGATTAAATCGCGGATTAATCCTCCCCATATCTATTTCGTCGGCTCTGTTTGGCAAAGAGATATTTACGACTCTATTGTAGTATCCAAGTTTAAGGGATATAGAGTTCAATTCGAGGGAGCTTTAGATCACAGACCTGTCCACGAAGTTGAACAAGAAAGGGCGTTTGAAGCTCCGAGAAAAAATTCTGAGTATTACAAAAAGAAAGCAAAAGATAAAGCAATCAATATGCTTCTAAACCACATATTCCCTGAAAAATAGCGATTGTGCATACCTAGTAGTCAGATTAAATCGTTAAGATTTAATATCTACGATATGCTCGGCTACTTGGACGTAGGTGTGCGGTCATCGTCTAGTTTGGTCAGGACACTGGCCTTCCAGGTATTTCATGTCCATGAATACGAGGACAGCCCGTAACCCGGGACTCTACCTTGTTAAAGGTAGAGCGGGAGTTCAAATCCCGGTGACCGCACCATATATACGAATCCATATACTGGAACTGTAAATACAGTACATGTCTTCCAACTGGAATTTCACACGTTGAGAACAGATGGAATAATAATTTCCGGTGTAGCCGTCGGCTAGTGCAATGGCTGTGATCTTGGTTTGCAAAGATTGTTCAAGATATCTAATCTCAATCTGTTGTTTCTGTGATCCTTTTTCTACTTCTTCATGTCCTTCTTCTAAAAACTTTAATGTTACATATTTCTGATTCTGATGGCTACACTACGTTTCACCGATGCTTCTTCTAATAATTTTATTACTCCCAAGCGTTCTTGACGGTCGTCGAAAAGTATTAGCTGGTGGGAAGGTTATCAATATTTCATGATCAGCCGTTTGGATAAGATCGAAAATAGTCTTTTGAATTCCGTTGGGATCTGCAATAGTATCTATAAAGCTAGGAATAACCCCTTCTTCAATTTCTTTTATTTTTTGGTCCGCCGGTATTGCTTTATTCCAGAGAGTTTCAAATAGATATTTATGCTGTTCTAAAATTGCTCTTACATTACTATAGATTATTTGTTGCAATAATGTTGCTTCTTACAGCGTTGCAGAAGCTATGTATTCTCTTTCACTAATAGCAAAGTTACCTTTGATTCCTTGCAAATGACGAAGTTCATCAATTTTCATCAGCTCTTTGCAATAAGGTAAGTTATCTTTGGTAATTTCCACGATGTACCTTGACTTTACTCTTCTTCTTTTAATATCTTGTAATGCTTTCTTAAACAAATCAATTCCCATTGATCCAGATGGCCACGTATGATCAGCGTACATATCCCAGCTTTGCTCTTGATAAAAATCCTAATATTGTTTTGGTAGTATTTTCAATACCATACAAGACTTTCTGTCTTTTCAGTACCCTCATTTGGTGAAATTCTCACAAATTGTCACATATTGGTAGTAGTTCGGTATATGACTTTATAAACGTCCCCTCATAGTATATTGTAGACTCTATATAGTCTATATAGTATATTCTAAATGAAATCAAAGTTGGTTTTTGTCCGCAAATATCTCTTGGAATTGTCTGAGTGCGTTAGTGTTAGCCTACGCCCTAGACCTCATGATGATTTCTACAAGTGCAGTGTTTACAGTCCGTTTATACGACAGGCTGTGGTAATCTAAGCTGTGTCTGTTCTACTGAATAAGATTAAAGAACAGTGCTAAACTGTTTTGATGCTGAACTAACTCCGGATTCCAGATCTACTACACCTTCGGCTTTCCATTTGATCTGCTTGAGTGTTGCAGGATTTTGTATTACTTTGAAGATCTGGGAATTAGAATGAGAGTTAACAATTGGGAATTGCGATTGTAATATTATTGTAGTGTTAGAGAATAGTTGAGGTCTTCCATTAACTGGAGCATCCGCGTAGGATAATGATCCTTGACCTAACAGAGTACCATCTGCGAACAGCTGGTAATCGATTCCGGAAGTTGTCAATGTCTTTTCGGTCGGATTGTGAACGCTAAAAAATACATTTAGATTGATCAAACTACTGCCAGTTACATTTACAAGTTCTACCTTGGCAAGCGCTATGCTTACCGTATTTATATTGGTTGGAAGAGTGATAGTTTGAATCGTCGGCAATAAAACAATTGATATAGCAACTGCTGCGATTGCTGCGATAAGAACAATCCTGCGGCGACTTAGGAACATAATTTGTCCAAGGGTAGCTGAATATAAGAGTGAATTAAAACCTTTCTTCTGATAACGTGGATAATATAACATAATAATTACAAGCGTTTATAATTCGCGGGTATTCTTCGCGGATAGTTGCATTTTTAAGAACCCACGGCAAAATTCTCTTTCTAAGAACTATCCTCACTGTTGCTACACTTTTGACATATTTGATACACACCAGAACTAATAACATAATAACAAGAAAGCAAATCGAGTCTGGAAATGAAGGCAGCGCAAATGTTCAATCCATGCGTTCAAGAATAACATATCTCGCACGATTTGTGGTCACTATCTCTCTCGCGCTCCTTTTCGTTGCTGAATTCCTCGATTGTGGATTATATGTCATTAATTTACGATTACTCGAAATCACTCCATCATGACGATAAGCTTATTCAATACTTCTGGTGTAAGTTTCTCGTCTTCGAATTAAGTTCAGGCAGCAATCTAGATAAATAGTTATTTGCGTGTCCTGTTATTCGAATACTTTCGTAAATAGAGTAAAATTAATGCGAAATAGAATAAAAAACGGCGGATTTGTCCCTAAGGGTTTGCTAATACTAATCACGGATTTTGGAATTTGTATAAAACTATCGCTATTCCTCCGGGGAAGGCGAAGGCCAAGTTGTTTTATGAAAAGTAGATGAAAATGTCCCCTCTGAAGAAAATGTAATTGATCTTTCTAAAAACATTCAGAAAACCCATGACGTGAAGAAGATAACCCAATATATTGTAGACGCGGTGTTGGATCATCCAGATGCTATTCTATCCATCGCTACTCTTGTAGCGGGTGATTACAGAGAAGACAATAGACAGTCCTATGCAGAAACTGAGGTGGCGGGGATAGTTTACGTTTCATCTGCCAATAAATTCGTTATATATAGAGATTAATCCTTTATTTTCGTCTAACTTTGAATTCCCATCTGTTTCTTACACAACGCTGGTTATGAATGTCTATGCGTTACTGTAAAAGATACTCGCTCATCAGGGGAGAATCCTAACAATCTTTGTCAATCTGTACGCCAATATCGACATCTTTGTGGCCTTCCTCCCGGGAGGAAGGCCACAAACTGCAACAATCGCCATCTCAAATTCCCTGGCAGGGAATAATTCGATATCCTGGAGTGGGTTCTATCCCATGAATATTTCTGTATTGAATTCTAGTCCCATTGAGCGAAATGTCAATTTGATTCTTATGCGTATTCATTATTGTTGTTAGTAATATCCTCGATCGCGAATACTCTTGATTTCGCTAGTTTTCTGCAAAGTTATTTGCCTTGCAGTGGCGAACTTCATATAGTTTGTTATCTGAATACAACTTGTTTAGAGGGCCAGCGTACCCTCCCGGGAGGGCGGCAGCGTAAATTTTCGTACATTTTTACACAAAAACTTAAAACCTAATGTTACCTATGAGCGTGCGAATGAACCCTCTTGGGTGTTATAGAAGAATCTACAAAAAGTTGTAATTTGACCTCCCTGGAGGATGTGGGTAGACAAAAAATGCCGCATTAAACTTAATATCGTAAGGTCAGGTTATCGAATTTATCCCTTAGTGAGTAATAACGTTGGTATAGATTTTACCGAATTAGGACCGCCCCATGGCAGCAAACCAGCACAAGTCCCCTCTAAGGGGCAGGGTGTAGAAAAACAAGAAGACATGATAACGATAGGATTTCGGGTCAAACCAAGAGAAAAGGCAATCACTCAGGACTATGTTAATAGGATGTACAACCAATTCGTAGTAGATCCCAATACAAACGAACCGAAGAGAATGTTGGATTATCCCTTTAGAGAACTTGTGACCAAACTTGTAACTTTTTCATATGACTCAATTTAATTGGTTCCTGCTGGCAGGAACTTTTCTTGTCAGAAATCATCATTCAATGTAAGCATAGGTATCCGTAAATTTTGTAACGTCAGAATGCAGTTACCAAGCGAGCATGAAAAAAATAAAAGGTTGTGATTAAATCATCTTTTGCTTTGCGTTATC
>DAOM01000202.1 GCA_002501855.1 Candidatus Nitrosopolaris nunavutensis | reverse complement strand
CTTTATCGGTGGCCTCAATCGTCAACAATAACGACGATGAAAATAACGAGAGGAAACAAGCACAAATACCTTGACGACCTCTTCAAATATACTGAGTGAATGAATGAGTTAATGAGCGAGTATACCTCTATCTATATTTTAGTTGCAATCCACACATATTAAGTCGCACATAATAAGTTTAGATACTCGGATTTGAATGCCGCTACTGCGACCTATCTTTTTCAGCTTATATCGAACGTGTAAAACATATAGATTTAGACCATGTAGGTAAGCTATACTATCCTACTCGTGAAGAATTTAAGGATAGATTAAAACCGAACGGGAAACGATGAGCGAAAATCTCGTCTGCAGAGGACTAGAAAAGAGATCATTTATTCGATTAAAACCCAGCAACAGGATTTCGAAGTATTCCTAGCAGAGGAATTTGAGATGGATGATGGGTTTTCATGGTCTTCCTCCCCGGGAGGCCAATCAAATTGAGGACAATTAGAATCCCACTAGTAAATCTGCTTTTAGCGATACTATTTTCAGAACATATGCATTCGACATTCAGCCTGGTAGTCACCAGCATGCTATTGCTAGCAAGTGCCGCTACCGTCACTACCGCTACTACTAGGTCGGATCTGGTCCACTAAAGCTCCCGAAACCATAGACTAGAACAAAAAACTTCCATTCAAAGCATGGGGGAGCATATAGCAAACAGTAACCCTCAATACTTCAGCCAGTGTTAATCATTTCAGGAGCTCCCTATATTCACCTGAATCTCTAATCAGATGATTCAAAACACAAAAATCAAATATACTCTATGAGGGCTTGCTAGGTATGTCGGATACATTAATTCGTAGCAAAAGCTTCACTTCGTTTTTCCTAGTTTTGATCTCAATAAACATTATACCGATTGGCTACGCTATTAATTCTGTTTATGGACAGGCTTCATTTTCTGGAAGCCAGCCAACCATCAGTGACTCTAATCTCAAGGCAGAGTTAGTTTTCGAGGGACTTAAAAGTCCTACCAGCATGGCATTCTTAGGTCCAAATGATATGTTGGTTTTGGAAAAGGACCAAGGTACCGTCCAGAGAATTATAAACGGAAAAATGATCCCACAGCCATTGCTTCAAGTCAACGTTGCTACCGATGGAGAAAGAGGTATGTTAGGAATTGCTATTGCAAAAAATATCACGAATGGAACCCCATTTGTATTTCTTTATTATACTGAAAGTAAACAAATGGCAAGTCCGCCTTTAGGAAATCATGTCTATAGATATGAATTAGTAGATAATAAATTAATAAATCCTAAACTCATTCTTAACCTACCAGCTACCCCCGGTCCTTTTCATAATGGTGGAAAAGTTCTGATTGGTCCTGATAAGAATGTATACGCTGTTATCGGTGATCTTCTTTATCATAGAACCCAAGCTCAAAATGTGGCTACTGGAGGACCGCCTGATCTAACCAGTGGAATAATTAGAGTTACAGAAGACGGGAAGCCGGTACCAAATAGTCCCTTAGGATCTACTTATCCTCTAAGTCTATACTACGCGTATGGCATACGGAACAGTTTTGGCATGGATTTTGATCCTGTAACGGGGAATTTATGGGATACAGAAAATGGACCCAATTATGGAGATGAGCTAAATCTTGTTGAGCCTGGCTTTGACAGTGGTTGGTTACAAGTACAAGGCATATGGACTCCAAATGGGGCCATAGAGCACGAGAATGCAGGACCAATCAATCTTCATCCACTTAACTTGGTAGACCTTGGAGGAAAGGGAAAATACCGAGCTCCTGAATTCATATGGTTTCAAACAGTAGCTCCAACAGCACTTAAGTTTCTCAATTCTACAAAACTTGGAAAACAATATCAAAATGATATCTTTGTAGGAGATTACAACAATGGCAATCTATATCATTTTAAACTAAACCAAAATAGAACAGGGCTACTTCTTAGTGGCACACTAGCTGATAAAATAGCACAAACACCACAGGATGCTAAACCAGTAATGATTGGTAGTGGATTTGATGGTGGAATTACAGATTTACAAGTTGGACCGGATGGTTATCTCTATATTCTTACATTTGCAGGTGCACTATATAGAATAGTTCCCGCTAGTTCGAGTTGACGTGATAATTTCTCTTTTAGACTGGTTGGCTTTTAGCTGTATTCCCAAAAAATTCTGTTAGTATCCACTCTCTTATAAGAATTATTGCACGTATAAGTAAAAGATATATAGAATTTTATTAAGGTTGAGGCTGCAAGACTTTAAGAGGTTTGGAAAAAAGTGCTATTAACCGATATAGATTGCCTGTACCGAGAAATTTGCTAGAAAGAGTAGACAGAACCTCCTCTCCAGCTCACGCAGGAAACCTTCGAAACGCAATAGATTTCATAGTCCCGGAAAATACTCTGGTACTCGCTGCAGCCAATGGTATAGTCACTTATGTTAAAGACGATTCTATCATTGGTGGGCCTAATCCAATCTATTGGAACTTTACAAATTTTGTAACTATCATGCATGCGAATGAAGAATATTCAAGGTACGATCACTTGGCAACTCAAAGCTCAAAAGTCAAAGTAGGTCAGGTTGTCAGCGAAGGACAAGAGATAGCCAGAGTCGGGATGACAGGATATACATTCCATCCACATCTACATTTTCAGGTGTTCATTTTTACTAGAACTAATATATGGATAGATTTTGATACGGTAAGTGTTCAAGATTTTATCTCATGAAATTATTTGTACATCATTGAATGTGTCAGCTTTTATTTCCACTTTCCTGCTGCTTCATCGGCCGCGAATGAATTCAAGAAGGCAAAGGCAGTCTACTCGATTCTAGTCGTTTATTTCATTAGAAATCAAATACGAGCTTTATATCGTATTCTGTCCAATTCCACACATAGGCTGGTGATATCTGTTTGTCTGCAAAATCCAGTAATAACCATGGGCGAGGCGACACTGCAACAACGGACGAGCCGTTAGAAGAATTGAATAGACAGTTAATGCCGATCTGTTTATTGATGTAAAGATATGGCCAACGAGGACTTCAATGCTACGATAAGGAACTCTCAGCGGCAGACCATATTGAATTTGTATAATTCAGCAATTCCAACGGAAATAATCTCCTTTCAGCTAGATATCAGCCAAGAAGAAGTTGAAAATATTATAGATGAAGAGAGGAAGGAAGAGGAAAAGTTATCACTTAAAGGGGCAACGCCACCGGATGCTTCTTCTTCTATGGATTTATTTTATCTCGATGCCATCGTTAACATTGACCTTGCTATCAAACACGCGCAGAATAGTATGTGGGTGGCTTTGAAGTCAGAACCAAAGTTTGACATTTCAATGGAAGAAACAGATAAAATTTTAGAGAAATTTGCTAAATCCAAAGTTACTCTTGTAATTTTGCATGTTGATCTTGTAGACTCAACCAGGCTGTTAATGACACTGCCAGTTGATAGACTCTCAACGATAATTCAGGCATTTACTCGAGAAATGTCTTTAATAATAGAAGCATACGGAGGATGTATCCTGAAGTATATTGGAGATGCAATTTTAGCTTTCTTCACTGTAAACATAAAAGATGAGCTATATTTGCCATGTGTAAACGCAGTTAATTGTGCAAGATCTGTGATTAAGATAATCCAAAATGGTATAAACCCAATTCTTGATCAAAATGGTTACCCTGAGATGAGCGTTCGTATTGGCATAGATGTCGGTGACCAGAACGCGGTATT
>DAOM01000304.1 GCA_002501855.1 Candidatus Nitrosopolaris nunavutensis | reverse complement strand
AGATGTGTATAAGAGACAGGAATAATAATAATCAAAAAGGAGCACGACAACAACGGTATCCAATAACATTTGTTACCTATGCGATATCAAGAACAAGAACAACTAAGTGATTTCGCTATTTGGGTAGGACGATTCCATCTTTTCGAATAGCTACTGTGGTAGAAGAAAAGGAATGGAAATCATTTCGGAACTCATTAGACAAATCTGATAGAAAAATATTTGATCAAATGTTTTCGGTAGCTCATATGTATAATTCCGCGTCGTCTTATACTACCAAACCTGTAAGGATACAGCCGATTTTGATGTCCATAATATTCCACCACTATAAACAACTTGTAAAGCTGTCTAAAGAAATTAAAGAAGGTAAAGGGAAAAGTAGTAGCCTAACATCTGTCAGTGAAATAAGTCTGCCAAAAGGTTGACGAAAGGTGAACGAAAGAGACATGGGGGAATTCCCGCTAGGTTGTTCAGGCTAGAATTATCCTGATACTGTGATAGACTGGAGTATCATATTCTAACATGGACACCAAAAGACTTAGATATTATTCTGAATTCTTTAATACAGCGGAAATGGATTTTACCTTTTATGAGAAATTAAATTTCAATATGACCAAAGGGACATTAAATGAATCTTAAAATAATCAAGATACATCTCATGATTAAGATTGAACCTTAAACAATGGTGTGAGTTAGATGAGCGTATCTATATTGGAGAGACAGATGAGCAATATAAGCAGTATGCTGGCTTTGATTACAGTGAAAAATTAATAGAACAGCTAGCAGAAATCAAATTATATAATTCAAAGATCTTCATTGACTTTTTTTCTGATCCAAGAGCTCTACTTCTTGGCGCAATAGAAGATACAGCTTATTCTAAAAACAAGAAGCTTGAACTAGAATTACATAATACAAGAAATACGAAAATCGTCTCCACAAAACACAAATTCAAAGATTCTTTTGTCAACTGGAGTACTTGGCGGCAATTCAATAGCCTTGAAAAAAATCAATTAAATAGGAAAGAAGTGTTTGATGAATTTATTGCAAAAACTAAATATATATCACCTATTGTTGAAAGCAGGTTCTCCTCAATAAAACGAGTTTACCGAGAACATCAAATCGTTAAAGATGCTAAGGATAGTGATAAGATATCTCCACTTTCTAGCTATCTAGAAAATGAAAATGTATCATACAATCAACTGATTGAGTTTATAAAATCCATCGGGAATAGGGCCAAGAAACCATTCAGAGATGCATTGACAGATATTAGTAAAAAGATGCTTGGCAGAGAACCAGAGTATTATGACGACTTTTATTTCTTCAGAAACAAAGTGTATTCTAGCCTAGAAACCAATTTTTCGTCAATAAATCCTCTTATTGAAGTGAGAAAGATACTAGCCTTCATGCAATTCGATTTAGCTAAAATCGTATTTGACACTGAAAGCAGGAAAAATAAATATCCATCACCAATCTGCTTCTTTGTACAGATACCAAACGATATTCGTATCCTCTATAAGGAGGAAAGCCCCTATTTTGATCTTCAAGGATGTTTCCATGAATTTGGCCATGCCATGCACGCAAGTTCGATAGACGCAAACAACGAATATTGGAATAAATACAGAATTCCAATGGGCATAGCGGAGATATTTTCTATCTTTCTTGAAAGATTGACAAAAAATCCCAACTACATACGATCATTGCTTCCGTCAAATAAAGGAAATATTGATGATATCGTCAGCGAAATAGCATCAAGAAATAAGTTTATGGAATTATTTTTTGTTACATTTTACACGGCAAATTCATTAATGAAATTAGATTACTGGAACAAAAACTTATCAGTAGATGAGGCAAGCAATGTATATTCTGCGCTGATCAAAGAATATGTTGGATTCGAGATACCAGGAGAATATTGGTTATTGCATCACATTCTTCCGGAAGCAATAATGTATGTGCCCAGCTACTTACTAGCAGCAGTAAGGGCAGCTGAACTAGATATTTATATGCAAAATAGATTTGGAGATAAATGGTGGACAGAAAGAGAGTCAGGCAAAAATCTTAGCGAAATAATGAAGCCAGGCGCAAACATAGATTTATCAATATTCTCAAAACTTGATAGTACAACTTATATGAAAGAGGTCACGGAACCAGTGTAAGTACAAAATAACATAACGACCTAATATTGTCTGTTAGAAAGTACTATTACCACGGCTTTAGATGTCATTTTATGGTACGTTCAAACAAGCAAGTAGCAGAAATATTAGCAGCAAAAACAATAACAAATAAAGAAAAAAAGATTTAGAATTAGATAGAAAGATTGCTTTAATAATTGAAGGTTTTACTCCTGCCAAGTTCTGCTAATTAATTTTGCGAGACTGAAATAGGCTATCTAAAGAAAGTGGATAGACAATATCTGAATATATCATAGCAATGAAAAGAGAGATCAATCCAAGACTTAGCACCATAAGGACTAATTCAATTTGTATCTGAATTATCCAAATCTGTTGGACTCGCAAAGAAGTTCAATAATATGACACAGGAATATATTCTTCTCTCCCCGGATAGTTGTAGAAAATCAGAAAATGATAGGTATCACTGAATTCTTCCTGAGATGTATCGCTTGGTTATGTTTACGAAATGTCTGTTCTTTATTATAATGCATAACTGAATGACCTGTTGTGCAATATTCGACATGGTTGAATATGGAACCTAGACCGCTAGTTGTTGATGTGCTATCCCATGTATTGCTTTAATGCTATGTATACCAAACAACTAGTATGGCATACTTCACTATCGGCATATTCCAGCCAGACGCAAACATCTATGTCATCCTACTTCCTTTCTCCCATTCTTTTTGTTAAAACCTCTTGGTCGTTTTTTCTTTTCGTTTTGCTGTTGCAAGTATTTCAGCAGATCCAATTTCAGTCTTCTGTGGGGGAAATACAAGATGTCTTTATGGATGGTCTGGTGCTTACTCCAACATCATCATGCGCGAATTATGGTATCTTTCGACAGAAGACCAATTCAAGTCGAACTATGCAGTCAAGGCTAAAACATTCATCCTCACCGATATAGCTCATTTATATTAGGACGAGAATCACTTACATTACAGATGAGTTACGGTAGAAATAGCGGTTATGGTGGCGGTGGTAATAGAAGCTTTGACAGAGGGTCTACAGCTGCAAAACCAGTCGAAGAAGGTAAGGAATATGAAGTAGACGTTACGGAAATCAGTAGACAAGGTGACGGGATTGCTAGGGTGGAAGGATTTGTTGTGTTTGTCAAGAATGCAAAAGTTGGACAGAAGGTTAAGGTCAGGGTTACTCAAGTAGGAAGTAGATTTGGTATAGCAACAGTTGTTTAATTACTCTCGTTATTGATATCCACATACCTTTTTGTAGTCGCAAGTACTAACTAGCAATAAATCTTTTAATTCTACCTCTCTTCCACACGCTCACTCAGAATTGTAGATGCTTTATAACCTTTAAAAGGCTTGTAATCCTTTCAAATGCATGCAGAAAGTCCAAGCAAACGTATTCCGAAAACTTGTGATGGCTATATCACTAGTGCTACTTCTTCTTGTGTCCACAGCGATTATTCAGCCACTGAATGCACAGAACTCTACGGTATCTGGTGCTGGAGGGACCTCGGGTAAAACAACTATAACACCTGCAGGCAATAAGACAATTATAATGATCTCTCCTGGCCGCAACACAACTCCTGGAGCCCAGCCTGTTGTCAGCAACAGTAGCAGCGCCACTACCTCTGGTGCTAATTACAATAGAACAGGGTTCACTAATCTGTATGTTCTCACATTCAACGGAAAAACGTTCCCAATTAAATATACTATCACAGGCGGCAAACTAGTTGGAATGTTGGCAGATAAGGATAGAAGTACGTTGGTACTAGTCCTTAATCCTGGTCCAAATGGGGGGAACTTTACTACTGAATTACCTAGAAACCTGATAGACTCCAAAGGAGCTTCAAATGCTGACACAAAATATCTAATAAAGATAGATGGCAAGGGAGTGGATTACAAGGAGGTAGCAAACAACTTGAATGCAAGAATATTATCTATTGACTTTAGCAAAGACAATAGATTTGTGGAAATAATAGGAACTCAAATGGCATCGTAATACAAAGTTTCATAATAATGACCAGCAATTATTGGCGGTCGGCGGCGTAATAGCACGGAGACGCAGATCAAAATAAAGAGGTCTTGGAACATTTTTTTGACTTTCGGAGATATGGTCTTTATATAATATGTTCTCAACTAAGTCACTAATGCACAAAAATCCAAAGTTTGCAATAGTCACTACGGGATTCATGGCAGCCGTATTGACACTTAGTATGTTAACGACAGCGATAACATTTTCTTCTCCACTAGCATCAGCTTTGACTCTGCCAGGTAATCAAACTAGTAGTACTGGTGGAAAAAATATGACGATGCCCGGGGGTAATATGACATTCGGAACATCTCTTCAGAACGCTAAGATGCACTTGATGGAAGCTATAATGGATCTAAAGACTGGTAATACGAAAGCGACGATGATGGAGCTAAATTTGACAGCTCAAGGGATAAAGATGCATGAACAAGAAATTAAGAGTATGATGATGGGGGTGAAAAGCATGATGATGGGGATGAAAGGCAATGCGACTTCTCCTTCCACGATGTCTAAGAATGCAACTTCATGACGGATTCAAAATAAACCTAATGCGGCACAGTTTGTAAGACTCCTCAAAAGTAACTTGTAAAATATCCCGAGCATTAGGTTCAAATGAAGTTATTACAAGATACTGTTATAGCCAAAAGAATTCTTCTCATCATGCAGTCATACCTAATAGGTAAAATAATGACCGATAATTTTTTACGGAGTTTTCATTGATGTATCGTAAACTGTTTCCCTCATCATAGGACTGTTTTTTTTCCTCCTTGACCTTCCATAAAATACCATCAGCTCTGAAAACACAAAACCAAGAATTCTGGCATAGTGAACGATGAGGTTATATTCCTAAAGAAGCGAAAGTACCCTTAAGCATCTCATTCTTAAGATAGCGGTCTTAACCATCATAAAAATTTAAGTAGTACTTTTCTTGAGTATGGAATAATCTGGAAAAAACCTTAAATCATTCAGATCTAAGTTATATTTGTGATCGAAAAAACTGGGAGCATTTCTACTACCACTTCGTTCGTTGGAGGACTCGCTGC
>DAOM01000231.1 GCA_002501855.1 Candidatus Nitrosopolaris nunavutensis | reverse complement strand
TTAATCTATATCAGGTGGTACTTTTGGGGACACAAGATGGAAGACACCAAGGTCGTATACTAGTCGATCCATATTCAGGAGAACAATATCTTCATTTTGTACCTCGCAAAGATGTTGCTACGATAACTGACGCTCTATTTGAATACTATGTAAGAAACAGATCAGAAGAAGAAGACAGGCCAGGCGGAATGGGATATTTCATTAGAAGAGTCGGCCCAAAGGAGGTAATCTCTTATCTAAAGTCAAATCCAAAGACTGCAGACTTGATGAAAAAAACATTCAAGTATAACGTATAGTGGTAATACCCGAATGCCTTTCTTTACCAGCATTTGAAGCTACGGCCGTAATCTGTAACTCTGGAACTCCTGATATCAATGATGTCTTCTGTGGTGGTATTTACAAGTCTATTTCACCAAATCGAGTCTTCACGTATTCAGCAGCAAGGAAACCCCTTCAATGCCAATGAAGCATTTCCGAAAGTATGCAACACAACGACGGAAATAGGGAAATTTTTGGAAGAGAGATATGGACGATATCAGAAAGTAAAAGATTTATCCTTCTGCACCATATACCAATAATTGCAGATACATTTAAAAGATTTGCAACAATAAAATAATCAAGTATAAGCCCTTTTGTTTGTAGTATTATTTCTGATGCTCCTGCCGCTTATGCTGCTCAAGTTCCTGGAGCCAATCAAATGATCTACCACACGCTTCGCATCGGTAGGATGGACTGGAAGTAGAAGACATCTCCAATAGTCCATTTCCCACCGTCTTATTTATAGATTGTAGATGCGTCACGACAATCATAATATGGCTTACAACAAAAGAATTGCTGGGAGTCGCTCCACTAAAGCGCAATTCATGTTTGCCGGGAGCTAGAGGCTGCACGGAAGCCCAGAAGCCATCAGCAATGCCTCGAGTCTCCCCAGCGGTAGAACCAAAGAGGTTATGATGTGCATAAATGGCGCTGCACTTGATAGATCAACACCCGATTGATCATGAACATATATCCTTCTTTCAGGTCCCATCCCGCCCACCAAGATTATCTAAGCAACACGATAGTTACAAAATTTGATTATGTATAGGCAACGATGAGATCATAAAGGTAAAAAATAGTGTAGGGTTGTTACTTTATGAATGAAAATAGGGATAATATCTGATACCCATGACGATATTGAAAATGTTCAAAAAGCAATAGAAATATTCAATGCCGAAGGAGTGAATTATGTGATTCATGCTGGTGACTACGTTTTTCCTGGAGTGGTTAAGGAATTTGAAAAATTGAATGCAAAATTAATTGGAGTGCTTGGAAACAATGATGGAGAGAATGTACATCTATTAAAAAACTTCCTTGACATAAATGGAGACTTGAAAGGAGAATTAGGTGAAATAGAGATTGACGGATTAAAGTTCGGGATATATCATGGAACAGCTAAAGAAGTTAAGGAGCAGCTTATCAATAGTGGAAAATATAATATCCTTATTTGCGGACATACTCACATAAGAGAACCAGTACATTCAGATGGAAAATATGAAAACAATGGCAAGACACTAGTTCTTAATCCTGGTGCAGCTCATAAAAAAGTTGCAAGCATATCTGGTGCATTTAAAGAAGGGGGAATTATTATTTTTGATATACGAACTAAAGAGTACAAATTCATCGATCTCTAGCGGTCAATCAGGCGATCATGCGGGTGACTAATGATGGTTTGTTCTTTGACGGCGCTGGAATAATTCACTTTTTCTTACTACCGGTGATAAATATTCGAGAACAATCTCCGAAACATGCTATATTTCGGTTAGGAGTTTTGGTCTAGAACACATGACCCTAGAGTTACATTAGATAAACGATCAAGTCTGGTGGCTTTTACATCTATAATAGAGCCAAGAAAAGATAGTTTAATAAAATATGCAGAAACTACGGACACTTTGTATAGTAAAAACGATAATGACTGTTGGAGTAGTCAGTAGATTCGCTCACGGACGTCTGACTCTTTTCTATCGCTGGAACTCCTACATGTTGGCTAGAAAGAGGATAACATTGTAATCGTGTTTGATTCACAAGACATTTGTCGCTTGTTGATCGCATAGTTAAAAATGAAGAACTCATCATTAAATTTGTTTTGTCGAATTATATAAGGTAAATGCTCTTTTAATTCTGTGTGGAGAATAGTAAATGACTCGAATCCTAATTGTTTACAACTACGATAGAAGGAAGGAATTGCTTACATACGGATTGAAAAAAATTGTCAGACCGATCATTCTAACTGTTTGTTCATTCAATGATAATACTTTAAAATACATTTTAGTTATAGGTCTGTATGCTTACTTAGGTTCACAGTAATTCTGCTGTTAAGAACCTGATATATAACATTGCATCCGGAAACTTCAAACTACTTACCCTACATAAATAGACAAAAACCGATTTAGCAAAGAGCCAGTCATCGCATACATGGATGTAGCATCAGTTCTATCGTCAACAAAAACAACAACAACAGCAGCAACAACAAATCAAATTCTTCAAACTAAAAATCAATTAGAACCTAATTTCACCCGGGACATGAACAGATGTCCTGAGTGCGAATCAAACCTTGTTCATGACCCCCCTTAACGAATATACTTGTCAGGGTTGTGGATACGTATTATTAGCAGCAGAAGAAAGTTTGGTTTTCGGCGCAGACGAAGACCATTCCTCTCAGGCAGTTGGCTACTCCGAACTAGATAAATCAAACGTATCTATAGGTCATCATGCCCGAAAATCATGATTCGCATA
>DAOM01000147.1 GCA_002501855.1 Candidatus Nitrosopolaris nunavutensis | reverse complement strand
AATTGATTTGGTCAGTCTACTCATTTCTAAACTGTGGAGGAATAGTCGATTAGACTACAGGCGGCCCATGTTTAAAAATAGAATAATATAATGAAATCCAATGCAAAACAGCGAAGGAAATTAAAGGGTGTATGCTGGAATCATACGAAGACACTACCACCGATTACTCTCCTATGAATTATAATCATGATAATGGCCTACATCCAAATATCTTTCCTGTTATAATTCTCCAATTCAAAAATCATAATCAAAAATAATCCTACCTATTTCCTATAGAACCTTCACTGCTTTCACACCTTCACTCGAGTCTTACATACGTTAATGTTCACGAAAGACTTAGCCATAAACAATGTATTTTGGTAAATGTTTATCTCAAACTTGACCCACTAATCTATGACTTTGCAGTTTAACGACGGGGATCCTGACCTTCCAAGAATCACTAGATACTTGTTATTAGTCTATATTGCCAAAAACACCCCGATGTTTAGATCATATGGAAAAGAAATGGATAGTTCAGTTTATTTTACTCTGTACGGATTGGGCAAGATTGCAGAGTCATTGAAGAAATTTGGACCTTATCGTCAACTCAGTCGTTATGACAGGACTAGGATTGCAGACAGAGTATATACTCTGCTGTCTGATAAGGATCTAGTGATTATTAAAAAAATAGGTCCCGATACTTATAACAATCACACAAAAAGGAGAGGACCTCTCAAAAGAATACCTTAGCAGATACAGATTCGGGTGAGTCTAAAATGAAATGCTGTACACAAAGCATTGAGAAATCAGATTCAACCAAAGGAATCGATAGACCAGACTATATGAATAATTAAGAAAATAGCGAGTATGATATTTGTGAAAATAGAGTAATCAAAAACCGTACTAACTTTATAGACAGTTATTACGATTCTCTACCCAATCAGCTGAAGCATCCAAAATCTCATTGGCCAAACTGTCAATTGACTTGTAAGTATCATTCCTTCTCACTAAACTAATATTTGAGGATAAAGGTCTAATAGGCTTATCATCCATAAGTGTTGGAGATATTTTATCTGCTCTGTAGGTTTGTTCCTTTGTACTATTATTCATTGGGTATATTTCATCTCCTCTGTATGTTAATTCCCTCGTCCCACTATTCAGGATTGATAGATTGTATTGTTTCTTCTTTATTTCATTTTCAAGCCAGTTTATAGCATATGTTAGATTAGCCACTTTCTTTTGTAAATATGGTAATTGCCCGGTATTGATTAAAGTTAGCACATCAATTATATCATTTTTATTTATTCCTCGAGATTCAATTATTCTAAATAATTCCAGAAGTGACGGGAGATAGTTTTGCATTTCGTCGTATACCTCAACTAATTGATGCATATTGTTCAGCCCGCAGAAGTCTCGGTATATTGCTCTTACTTCGTCGGCTGGAATATCTAATGCTATCACTACATCTACAGGTGTCTTACCCTCTAAGAACAATTTGAAGGCTTGTGACTCTTTCGACTTTGTGTCTTATAGCTTCTAGCGCAGTAAGACATTTCTCGTATTCCCAAGGTATCTTTTCATCGATATAGCTTCTAATGTTTTCCTTTGCGGCCTTCCGTAAAAGTGATAAATCTGAGTTAACAGTACCATTAGACACCTGTAAAGTTTGTGCTATTTCTCTCTGACTATGTCCTTTACTGCTCAGCAAGAGCGTCTGGCTTCTCCTCCATTGTATTCTATCATCTCTTTTATGCTCAATATACGAAGTCAACTGATCACTTTCTCCATTCTTGTTTTACAACGACGTTCAATTTTCCAGACCTCTTAGAAGGTATACGCCGCAACTACAGTGCATCGTGTCGCCTGGAAAGTTGACAAGATCCTTTCTCATAATTGTACCTACCTTTGGGTTACATAGCTCACACAACCACTCAATATCATCTTCCGAAATCCTGTTATCTTTGTCTGCATGGATAACCATGTTGCTAAATGTCATTGTTAAAGTTCGCCGCCCGTGCAGGTACAGTCATAGGTGATTTTTTTGGCCTTTGAGAGCATAATTTGAAGTGTATCATTGAAACTCATCCAGTCCGCCCATAGCATGCAATTTCGTTGGTGTTTATGTCAACGCTAATGGTCTTCCTGCGCTTATCTACACCATTTGCAGAACCTGATTTATTAGCCAATGTTATAGATTACAAGATATGATACCCAACGACTAGAGAACTAAAGTTACCTGGAAGGGATAAGCACAGTTTTGCAAGAGGTTGTTTTTTGGAAATGGAAAGACCACTACTACCGACAGTTGAGTCAGTCAATCTGGTTGAATCAAGACCTTATCTAACGGATCGACTTGGTTTGCCATTCGTGATGCAGAATCACTCTCCGTGTCGATATTCCAGCAGGAATTATACCAATTACACGACTTGCATACCATTAACTTATTTCGTCCTCTAAGACGTGGAAGAAGAGATACTCCACCATCCTTAGACAGAGCTTCTAAAAAAATATTCTTTTTTCCAACAAGTTCGTCGATTTGCTGCTTCCTTAAAATATCATCTTTCGATAAATGCACAGCCCACGATTCCGTTCCAATAGGAGCCGCGTCATATTTTCTCATAAAAAAATCTGTTTTGTCGCTGTCGCGTTTCTGCCACAACATTGGCCACACATTATAACGAATACTGAGGATCCCATTCTCAATATCCTCACTCATACACATATACGCGAGTAACTGGTTGAGCCATTTGCGAAATTGGTCTTCGTTAGGTCCTAATCTTGTGAAACTGACTGTATCCTTTAGCTCGATTGCAATGGGACCTTTTTCTGAATCCATGACTGCATCGATATGACCAATAATGCCGTCAAGTTTAACTTCAACCTGATTTGCATTAATGTTTGCAAGCTCTAAAATTATTCGTTCTGACAGCTCGCCCCTTACGAAATTATGCACAGATACATCGTCTAGTTCTTCTTGGTCATTGATGCGTTCGTAAAAGGATTTCCTAATACAGCGACCTATCAAATCGGTTACATGAATTGGATCTAAAATGTTTCTCTTTTTGTCTTTATATCGTTTAGCAAGGTTCCGTTTGAGTCTATCACTGAATGTTTCATCACGAGTTATAGTAAAGGTCAATTGTAACTAATTCCTCCTATGTTAGATTGCTAAAAAAGATAGGATTGTTCTTAGTTAGAGAACAGGGTCCACATCGTAGCGGGTATCGTTCTTTGACATGCCATGCCTTGTTATGTCTATCTCAAAATAGCCCTTCAGAAGCCATTTCAAGATGTCCTTACTTGTCCTAACTGAAGTGGTCCATTCTTCCAGCACATCTGACCTTCGACCGTTCTCAACCTGGTAACAATAGAACATAACTCTATGGATTTTTTTACCAGGGTATGATGGGTATTCTACGTCAGATTCTGTAGTCTTCGTATGATCGAACCTCAATCGTTTGTGTTCACCATCTTTTGTGAACTTTAAGTAATGACCATTGCCTGTTGTTGTTGGTGTTGCTCTCTGGTTGAGACGTTCATACATGTTTTTCAGTCACAACGTCTCTGCGTCTACAAAATTCTTGCTATTTGTAACATCTATGCTGTGACTGTCACTAGCATTGTTATTTAGAGTCCTGTTACTGGGACTTTTATTGGAGTCTGTCAATTTCACTCTTATGATTGACAACTAGGATTACCTAAATGAGAACTACAAAGCAAATTTGTTAATAATATTTAGTGGTAATGCTAATAATACGATTATATAATAGAATCAGATAGTTAGTTAGTTTGCGAGACAGGGCATTTATTACAACTAAATGAGTGAAATTATCGAACTAGACGATAATGATAGTTACGATAGTAAAAGTGTTGAATGAATGAATAGTATGATTATTGAATCAGCATATTTTCGTTGTTGACGAATTCAGCCTCTAATTGACTTATTTCTTTCTCACTCATACCATATACTTCAAGCTCTGGTCTAATACAATTGAATAATCCTTGTCTATATTTCACCATGTTCAGCTGATATCGTTCGGGATGTATGCTCGCTGATCTCTTTTTTGCACTAACTTTCCAATACCTATATACATGTCCAGCTTGACTCTGAGATTTCGCTAGATCTACGTCATTTCCACAGTCTTCGAGAATTTCGCAGTAGATTTGTCTCTGTATGTTATTGTTTTCGTGCGTGTATAAGGGTTCTTTAGATTCTAGCGAGAAGGATAATTTCTCTAGAATATCGGCAAGTCCAAGTTCTAGAAATGCAGATCTAATGCTAGTTCAATACACGTTCGAGTGTTATTTCTATTGAAGTATCTATAAAGGATTCGAGAAATTCTTTACTAATCAGCTTTTTCGCAACCTCATTGTAATACGAAGGTTGATTGCTCTTCATTCCAGTGAGTGTTGTATGCACAAGCTCGCCGTTTTGTGTTAATCCTAAATACTGCTTTTTATTATTCGTCAATAACAGTATCTTCCAAACGTTGTCAACTTCTAATTTTACTTTGAATTTGGATTTTGCTTCTGGGATGATATCGTCGTTTGCCCCTGCAAGGTAAATTGAATCCGTGTCGCCGTATAACACTTTACCTTTGCCAACGAACTTTTCAAGAGATTTAATGGTGTGCTGTCCAAACGCGGTAATCAACTCTGCAACTCTTGGATCTTGGTATTGGAAATATCCGTTGCCAAAGCAGCCATAGCCGGAATTTGCCAATATTTTTACACTCTTCTCCTTTAACTTTAAACCTGATTCTTTATACCGTATTTTCCGCTCGACCAGATCCTTCATGACATCTGCAAATAGCCCACGTTTCTTCTGGCAGATCCAATAGTGCCAGGGTCTAGGTTCCTTTTTCCTTGCTTTACTATCCTCTTCTACCAAGTAATCATTTATGTCATTCATTACTTCATCAGGAACGCGCGCAGCAGGATCGCTCTCACAACATCTACAATTTATTGTCTCTGTAGATATATTATAGATATTTGCCATAGTTGGATACATGCTACTTACATCATATGAGATTGCGTTTAAGTGCCGTCCCATAGTGGGTTTGATAACATGCCCACCGAGATACTTGACGCCTGTTTTCTTTTTAGGTCTCTTCTTGTCGTTATATGTCATGTTCTCTTCTATCCATTCCTGCACATGACTAGAAACTTTCTGATATTCAATAGACGCTAGTTTGCTTCTCCACCATTCAGTGGGATAACCTGCATTACAAGTGTCGAAAAAAGATAGTTTTATCTCTTGAGAAATCTCATATAATATCTGCAACAATTCAAAGTCCTTTTTCTGTAATATCTTGTAACATAATTGGGCATCCTGCAAACAATAGACTAGTTGCTCATTAGGCTGGAGAAATTCAGCGTTAATACCAGATACACCTTCAGGTTTACCTTGTCCTATATAAGCTCGTGCGACTGCGTCTAAACTCTCTTCACGATAAGCAACCTTGTCCGCTGCCTTTAAGAAGCCTTTAACGGTATTATTGCTGAATATCTTTTTTACGTCAAGGAACTTCATGCTAGATTGATATGTAAGAACCTTTCAAGCAGTCCTACCTTCTCACAAGTGACGCCAATATGATCAATATCTGAAATAAAGTCTTTATCGCTAAAAATGGCATAGCCGACAAGTGCATCATATCGCTCAATCACATCAAGAATTGGGGAGAATCTATACAATCTCTTTGTCAACAACATTTCACTGGTATGACCGATTCGGTTGTTTTTCTTAGTAAACTTTATAAAAATAAGGATGCCGTATTGAAGTGTTAGGGTTACTTGTCGAATGCGAAATGATGATAATAGCAAGGCAATCTGGTGTCGATTTTATATCGATGATTTCAATACTGCTAAAGTAAAAATAATACACATAGGAGGAGGCAAGTATAGGGTAATTGAGGATAGAGAAGAAGGCAAATATGTCGGTAGAATAGTTGATGCATCGGACGTGGACCACTTTGAAACTTAGATTCTGTGACCCTAACTGGGTCAGTCCGATGTACATATCGGCAGCCTAGAGTCCCCTCCTCCTTTAGAACTTCAATTCAAAATATTCTTGTTGCCGTCTACCCTCCCACTCTTTGTAAGTATTTCCCTTATTTTTGTCGGACCAACCGTTTTGTTACAATTCATTATGGTTTGCAGAAATTTATGTGAATCGTTATATTCCAAAATCGTTTTTGGTAAGAGTCATTATGAAGGTGGTAAGAAATACTGTAGGAGGTGTGAAGTTTACTTTTCCTATGATGGCGTGTTCTTTCCTGGCGGGTCGATGAAGTAAAGCGTCGTACTTGTTAAAAGATATCTAATCAGTTTTAATCTTCCTTGTGTAAATATGATCTGTATAGCCTCTAAAGTCGTTTAATCGCCATTCGTTATCCTGGTTGCCTCTAGTAATATCATCTGTTACTAGAAGAACTTGAAGGAAAAGTCGTATTTGAATTCAATGAACTTGTATTTGCTCCTATAGTGGAGGCAGTAGTAGTAGCGAAGGAATGTGAAAGACCAGAATGTGCTTCAAGCCATGCATAGATATCTGCTAAAACATACTGTTGTATTGGTCCATTTCGAGTCTCCCACTGAGATGAAGGATAAAATACATGTCCCAGATTTGGATAAGTTATCAATGTATGGTCAGGATGCTTTACATCAGTTAGCCTTTGTTGCAAGAGAAATGCTTGTTGAACTGGAGTCTGAGAATCATTTTCTCCGTTGAGCATTAGGATACCTGTAGATTTAGAGACATTACCAATGATGCTTAAAGTTGGTATCAAAGTATCCATCGATCTCCACCATATAGGACATCCTCCAAGATTGTTGCATTTGGACAGTTTGAAAGCCGTGGCGTTTTCATACGATTTCATCAGGAAAGGCTTAAGTTGTTTATCAATACTTATGTAACCAGCTTCAATTGTATTATTTGCAAATTTGTTTAGTAGAAAGTTGGCTATGACTTTGGTATTATTAGTACGCAAAAAGGTATGCGCAACAGAAGACGGCACCAAGAAACGCAGCACAGCGCTATACCTAAACGGATCCTTTGCTATTTGCTGTACTGATATCGATCCAGTGTGATTTTTATCCAAAACCTGTGTAGCGTACTCTGTGGGTAAGGATACTTGCTGAAAGTAAGCTATATCTCGAAGGTTCTGTGCTACTGTGCCCATAAGTATAATGTTCTTTACCTTCGTCGAATTATCAATTGCAATTCTAGGAGCAATAACTGTACCTTCACTATGTCCGATTATACTTATCCTCTTCGGATCCACTTCAGGCTGCTGTATAAGAACATTCAAAGCTTTCTCTGCATCATGAATTAGATCATTGACTGTAACATTTCCCCACACGTTCTGATTAATTGTAAAATTTGCACTAACACCTCTTTTATCATATCTGAG
>DAOM01000355.1 GCA_002501855.1 Candidatus Nitrosopolaris nunavutensis | reverse complement strand
ACCAGCTAAACCATTAGTTAAAACCAATGCCAGACGCTGTGCACAGTTTTACCCGTGAGTTGAGCTACAAACTAGGATGAAGAGTCTCCTATTATTAATACTACCGATATCTCTACAAACAGGATAAGGGATATTGAAGCAAGAGTTGACTTGGCTGATATTGAGGTTATTCCAAGCTCGACAAGAGCACATGAAATATATTCGAATATGGTAAAAGCAGCCGCAGAAGAAATATTATGGATATTTCCTACTACCAATGCTTTTATTCGTCAAGATAAGATTGGAGCTATACAGTCGGCACAACAGGCAGCAAAAGAAGGAAATGTAAAAGTTAGAATATTGGTGCCTCCAAGCAGCATGATTGAACAAAAAGTACAGCAACTAAGAGAATATTGTCCTGATCACGTAATAGATGTCAGGTATATTGAACAAATGACAGAGACCAAAGCCACAATTCTAGTAGTTGATAGAAAGGCTTCATTGGTGATGGAATTAAGAGATGACTCAAAAACAACCTTCTTTGAAGCAATAGGATTGTCAACTTACTCTAATAGCAGGGCAGGTGTTTTATCTTATGTTGCAATATTTGAGAACTTTTGGAAGCAATCTGAATTATATCAAGAGATAAAAGAGTCACATGATCAGCTTAAAATAGCAAATGAGAAATTAAGAATGCAAGCTAAAATCCAAAATGATTTTATTAAGATAGCTGCTCATGAGTTAAGAAATCCAATCCAACCAATCCTTGGTTTGTCACAAATTGTTAAATCCGTTTTAACACAAAAAAAAGAAGTAAATATAAATCAGACTTGTGACCATTTGGATGTCATAATACGGAATGCAAGAAAACTACAAAGACTTACAGACGATGTTTTAGACATCAATAGAATTGAAACAAATTCACTTCATATAAGAAAAGATACATTTAATTTAAAAGAGTTAATGCAAGATTTAGTAGACGATTATAAAAGCCCAAATAACAATGAGAAGAGACATGATAGCAATATCTACCGTAATATAGAATTGTCTTGTTTATTTCCTTCCATCACTGAAGACCACCAAAATGCAGATCTCTTTCTCATAGAAGCAGATAGAGATAGAATATCACAAGTCATTTCTAATTTATTAAGTAATGCTTTGAAATTTACAAATGAAGATGATACAATATACGTTACTATAGAAAAAAGAGATACCGGCAGCACAGGAGAGGTCACTGTAAGTATAAAGGATACATGCACAGGAATAGATCCTGAAATATTTCCTAGCTTGTTTACAAAATTTGCTACAAAATCTTATAGAGGAACCGGGTTAGGTTTGTTCATATGCAAAAGTATTGTTGAAGCACATGGTGGAAAGATTTGGGCTAAAAATAATAGTGATTGTCAAAAAGGAGCTACATTTGCATTCAATATACCATTGGCATTCCAAAAAGATCATCACCAAGAAAGTATAGTTATCAATACTGTCACTGCTATGATAAATGATAGTGATGAAAGAATTAAGAAAAAGCGTGATGATTATAGTGGATATTATAACTCTCATAAAACAACAAGGAAGAGCATATTTTTAGTTGATGATAACTATGATCATACTGTTACTTTCAAGGTGGGATTGGAGCTTGCAGGATTTGAAGTTGATGCATATAATGATTCAGCAATAGCATTATCAAAATTTAAGCCGGATTACTATGATCTAATGCTAATTGATATTAAAATGCCCAAGATTGATGGATTTGAACTATATGAAAAGATAAGTGAAATAGACAATAAAGTTAAAGTATGGTTTATTACAGCATACGAAAGATATGATAAAGCGCTAAAAGAAGTTCCACCCAAATCAAGAGAAATGATATTAAATCATTTTGTTGAAAAACCTATTGAAATAGATATTTTAGTGAAACAAATAAAATTAGAGCTAGATTGAATCGTTAAAAAAGAAAGAAATTAGTACAATCTCTAATTTCACAACATTTTGTATAGAACAGACTTATTCTTAAATACAGAATTTAGTTATACTTATCCTATTTTCTTTGCAGTCCGGGTTGGACTTAGATACACATTTGATGCAGGGTGAACCAGGATCGAACAGAGAATTGCGATTCGGTTAGCAGGTACTATATTATAAGATAATATAACTCTTAATATGCTATTAAGGTTTTTTTGATTATTCAGCAGGCCTAGGTATCAATTACTGCAGATTAAATATACACATCCCTTCCACAACTAACGTTTAATGGATCTCTGGTAGATGTCTTAACTTAGCGTCTATTCAGCAAGTAGAGAATAATAATAATTATACAGATTTGTACAAATGCAGATTATATTTCAGTCTTGTCATATACACGGTATAACTATTACGTCAATGCTTTACTAGGAAGCTTTACTAGGAAGAAGATAATATACTTGTTCCTTATATTTTTGCTCTTCAGCTAAATCCAGGTTATATTTTCTTGCAAGATATGCTTTATATCCATCAAGTTCAGAGATAGCTTTATTCAAGGTATCCACGTCAGATCTTATTCCTTCCACCTGTGCATCATTTTGAGTGACAGGAAATAGTTTTGAGTTGAATTCTCCTTTTTAACTATATCTTATCCGTTGTTGCTATATTCTACCTGATTTTAATTACAAATATGATAAGTCTATTAAGTTCGTTTAGTCACTAGGCTTATGTATTCGTACGCACCGATCGTGTTATCAAAAGCATAGTGAATTTGCTGGAATTGCTTTCTAAAGTCAGCAACATCTTTTGCTACTATGTGAGGATCCTGCTTATCAACAACCACCCGTTTTATGAAACCAGCAACCTCCTTCATCTCGCTCTCTTTCATTCCTAGCCTAGTCGTTTCAGGGACACCAATTCTCACTCCGCTTGGGTGCATATAGTGTCTACCTGCCTTAATGTCTCCAGGTAATAACTGTCTGTTCAAAATAATATTGGCCTTTTCTAGATCCTTTTCGATTGTACCACCATCACCAAACTTGGAAACATCCACTGCAATCTGATGCGATGCCGTATAACCTTTTTTTTCGCCTAAGACACCAAAGCCAAATCCAACTAGCCCTTCTGCAAGGGCCCGAGCATTTTTGATTACTTGTTTTGCATAATCTTTTCCAAACTGTAATGATTCTGCTAATGCAATAGCCTTACCAGCAACATGATGTAGATGATGGGAACTTGTATTACCGGGAAAAACTGCTTTCTTAATTGTTTCTGCGTGTTTTTCTAATGATACGATGATTCCGCCCTGTGGCCCCCAAAGGGTTTTATGTGAACTCATACTCATAGAATCTGCTCCCTCTTTCAGCGGGTCTTGAAATTCGCCCCCAGCAATTAGGCCAGCAACATGTGCCCCATCATAATTGATATAGATACCATGCTCATGCATAAAATCCGATAATTCTTTTACGGGATGAGGAAAAAGAAAGAGACTGCCTCCAAACATTCCAAGCTTTGGCGATTTGCCATCACGTTCCATTTCCTGGATCTTCTTTTTCGTCCCATCTACATCTATTGTCATTTCTTCCTTCGAAAATGGATAATATTCGATATTTAAGCCGTGAACAAGACCTGCAGTGCCAAAATTCTCCTTTTTCCCGTGCGAAATATGTCCTCCATTTGGAATAGAAGCCGCTATCATATAGTCTCCTGGACGTGAAAAAGCAGCATAAATAGCAAGATTAGCTACCACACCGGATGTCGCTCTACAATCGGCAAACTCTGATCTGAAAACCTTCCTTGCAAGCTCGTTGCAGATTAACTCCACCTGATCGATATATGTACAACCAGCATAAACCCTCTCGCCAGGCCATCCTTCCGCATATCTATTACCAAAGTCTGACATTAGTGCTTCTCTTACGGCTGCGCTTGGTATGTTTTCGCTTGCGATAAGTGGGATTGATTCACTAAACCAGTGATGGTGTTCTTTCATTAGTCTTAATACTTCATCATAGGAAGCTTTAGCGTTCAACTTATGTTATAGAATCTTCCGTTGCTAGTCCTAATTTAAAATATCGCATTACAGCACTACATAAAAACGCATTCACAAAAGGTATTGAGAAAAACCACCAACGGAGATAAACTCAATCCTCCGTTGTGTAATTCACTAGCACTTCTCAAGCTACCGAGACTTCACATTATCAATCACATTTACATTTACATTAAAGTCTCCAAGGGGAGTAGTAGACATCAATCCTTTTCCTCCATCCATCTTCGCTGCGCATCACTGTCGTAGGTTTCTTCTTCATAATCCTAGTTTTCTGCTACTTGCTCAAATCCAGTTCCTCCGTCGTAGTCCGTCTTGGAATACCAGATCTTAAAGGTAAAGTCTGTTAAAAAAAGATAATGTATTGTGCACTTGTCTTCTATCCTTCATTAGAATAGTAATAACATCCGAGTCTGTATTTGAGTGAGTGGTACCATGCCAATTCCTCGGCGCTATGGTGTCACTACAAGACAGTACCTATAGAAATTGACATTACTCTCCGTCCTTTGGTGATTTACGCCTTGTCTGCTCTTTTATCCATAGTTCTATTGCTTCTTGTAACGCTATACTGATATTTCCTTTCCTGAAGCCTTTAGTATTGGCCACTGTCCTTCTAAATCGTTCTTCGATGTCATCTTCTACGACTATATTCATTTTACCCACCTGCTCTATAAGGAGATACCACTATACAAACATATAGAGTGAATCCATAATACCCTACTTACTGCTTGCGACAAAGTTTTCTTGGAAGTATTTTTTAAGTCTATTTGCATCGAAATCACTTATCAATATGTCATCATGGAAGACATCCTTTGTCCCTTTGAGTATATTACCCTTGTCTGCCAGTATCTTCAACGCGGAAGGAGTACCTTTTGACTCTGAATGAACTAATTCCATTTTTAATGCTGGACCTTTAGAGAACGTACCCTGTTCTCCCTCACCACGAATAATAAACTCATTACCCTTATCCTTATGAGGTCTGTCAAATTGCATAGAGTATCTGTTAATCCTGTCTTCTATCATTACTCTCAATTTGTCTACTTTGCTGTCTTTCTCTATCTTGAAAGTATACTTCTGAAGGCCCTCTACTTCAATGACGCTTCCAATAGGGTCTTTATTATTTTCCGCTTCATGCAGGTGTGAATCCTCTTTAGCAGCCCAGAGCATTCCTTCATTTGCAACTGTTATTCTAAATCTACCATTATCTCCGCTAACTTTCAGATGAGAATCAATATTTCTTTGCAGTTCTGTTGTTGTCATTGCCTTAGAAGGACCTTTGAACCATTCGTTTTTACTCTCCTTAAAATCTAATAAGCCACTATATTGGACAAGATAGCTCTCCTTTGCATTCCATCTCCTTACAAGCTCGTATGCCTCAATTACAGAGATCATCCCTGATTCGGGATGTGGGTTGTAAGTGTGTGTGCCTAAGACTAAAAGATCCGGGTTCCACAACAAATTCTCGTCTGCATTAGGTAAGGAGAGGAAGTCCCAACCCATAATGATCTTTTTGTCTTGATACTTGACAACATAAATTACAGAGCTTGGAGTGGAATTATCACCGTGATTTGCAACAACCGGTGTTACCGTAAATGGACCAGTTGTAAAGGGCTTTTTTGGTTCTATGATGTTAAAAGCTGATCGTCTTTCTGCCAGTTGAGGAAATTTGCTCATAATTTGGTCACAACACTCTTTGGTGCAATATACACTGACCTTATCAGATCCGTCCACAACCTTATTGAAAAGCTTAGGAAGGTCTTTTACCTGATCATCATGAGAGTGTGTAATCAGGACAGCATTTGGAATATCAGATATTATTATTTTTGATTGAGCAGACGTAACATCAGTTCCACTTTTTTCCAAGCTCTCAACAACACCTTCACCCACATCAACTAGAAGATGAAAATTTGTGTTCGCACCGCTGCTATCAGCAGCAGGAGGAGATGTGCTGAATATAGAACAAGAAGTATTTGCAATTATTTCCTTTCGTTTTATTTCTGCAGCTCTTTCAGATTTTTGTTCGTCATCCATCGTGGAAATATTCGGTAACGTCCCATTAATTCTTACCAATAATTGGGTAGTCTTTTCTGGGGTAGTAAGTGTTCTTTGCATATTCTATATATACACATATCGATATAAATAGATATCGATTTATCAATTTATAAACATTTCAACAAAAACACAAATATGTATAATAACAAGATAATATATGACAAATTCCCATGGAACGACATAATCGAAAATTCCTCGCCTCGCCAATTAACTAAATAGCTGTGGCAGTGAAGCAACATGCCTAAAGACTAAAGTCCTCCATTTATTCTATCTTTCAATTGTTATCTCAGAAATAGTTCGTCGATTCTTCAATCAAAAGCATCTTTTCTAGATACTTTTCATATTCATTCTTGACCCAAACTTTAAGTCAACGCCATATTTTTGATCATAATCAAAAGTAAATGATTCGTTAGATAATATTGGGAAGCTTGAAAGTTCTGTAGTCAAACAAATGGGACATCTATCTTCCACAGGCAACATAAACTTACCAAAGTACGCTGCACACCAGAAACTTGTGTCACATAAAATGAATATGTTCTCTTTTTCCTTTGGGTTTCCTTTTTCTGGGTAAACCTTTTTTGCAGACATCTCCCCTCGTGAATTATCTGCCATCCCCATTTCAGATAATAAACAGCATAATTATATAAATTGTGTCATAACTGACATGGGGAAACGACCGTGTTGAAAAGTTTGCTAACAATGGGACCTTCATTACAAAAAGGGGTTCCTTTCGTTCAGGTGACTCCAAGAAGTATTGACGAGGACGAGATCTAGAAAAAATGTGTACGTAACCGATATTGGTAACAATCGTCTTGAAAGGCCAGTAACGGCTTAATTATATTTCAATAGGATTCTTCGATTTAATTTAGGAACATCCGACTGATTCTCGAAGACATGTGGCTTTCCCTGCGTGACTGCCTTCGTAGGTTCCAAACAGCCATGTGGTTTGCCCTTACCATCCTAGGTCTGGACTACACACCATTTCTTTCGAACTAGCGGTTCACCTATTATTCCTAGTATGACAACCATGCATTTCCGTGGACGTACTAGGCCTTTACCTAATACGGAAGTTTGCATGATGGATCATCCTTCTGTTTCGGTCAGTCGGATATCATATATAACGCAGAACATCCTAATATACTTTTAACAGGACATAGTCTCTTCGTTCGGTATTGGTGTTCAAGAGAATTATCTTTAATCGCTGAAATTCATCCTCCAATTCATGATTAATCGCGTCTCTCAGTAAGGCTAGCTCATTTGCTGCCACGATCATACGTCAAAACATTATTCTAAGGCGTGTCCCAGTTAAGCCTTCGGGAGCAAAAAATGCAACCACCTAAGTAACTAGATAAGTCACACTTCGCCTTTGGCGTTACATTTAGAATTCAAGCAATAGCAATAATTCCTCAAAAATAGTATCGTTAACAAATATGGTTGTTTTTTGTGATACTCTATAAAGAGACTTCAAAGGAAATGTAGAGGTTTAACTACTCCACTCTTGCCGTTTCTTTTTGTTCCGCGCTTACTCCTCTTAGCCAAGGATCCCAGAATATTTTGAACCAATACTCACCCACTTTTATTGCATTGTCATATGATCCTCGATTCACTTCGATCCATTTTGACAAATAATTTTGCCAGAAAACCATTGGATTGATAAACGGATTGGATCCGTAACTTGTTTGTTCTCTATCTGATGCCATGACCTAATTTAGGTTATAATAGTAGTTAAAGTTAATGCCCTCCGTAAGCGCCGTCTAAATCATGTGTTTTGCTCAGCCTATTAGGAAAGGAATGTTTGGTTTAAAATCAAAGCCACATACATACAAAAACATATTTAGCCAACTGTACCTCAAACAGCCTCTGACTTTTAATGGAATGTAATGAATGGAGAATTCAGGCTTTACTAGTATTTACTGTTGTTGCACTATCAAGCGTCACATCGACCGCATTTTTTTTACCCGCTATATCATATAGTCAGTTGTCCCCTACGCCATCTAGCAACAATATTGCTAATACCAAAGTAGTAATTCTATCTTTTGATGACAACAGGAAAGGCGATTTCACATATGCCAAACCAATTTTAGACAAATATGGCTTTAAGGCTACTTTCTTCATAATTTGCGGCAAGACAACAGATAAAGGGGCTATGAATTGGCAAGAGATAGCTTCAATGCAAAGTGATGGAATGGATATAGAATCACACACTATGACACACAAACATCTAAATCATTTGTCAGCAAATGCATTGAATTTTGAAATAGCCGGATCAAAACAATGCCTCGCTAACCATGGCTATAATACAATGAGCTTTGCATATCCTTATGATGAAGGAGCAGACAATGTCACTGTAGTAAACACAGTTGCCAAATATTATGATCTAGCAAGAACTGGTAGTGAGCCACTTATGTTCTTAAACTGCAATGGATTTAAGAACCATCCTCAGACAGACTGTAAAACATATTTACCTGATGGCAAGCTAACCTACGCAAATAGGTATGCTATCAGAAGTTTGTCTTTTGATAGATACGAAATAAAGGACTTATTTAACAATGCCTCCATATTTTCTGATTTTGGACAGATACTCAAAGGCCAGAGTAATTACAACAAAGGTAATGGAATAATTAGCTTGTCTGGAATAGGGAATAATGTAGGGGGAGCTGTTCCTCTAATTACATTTCATAACGTACGTCCTGTTAACAACGTACCCTACACTACCAATGTAGGTGTGTTTGCTGAATTAATGAAATATCTACACGATAATGGATATAAAGTATTGGACATGGCTAATTTAAGATATGATACAAAGAGCAACGTATTTCATATAACATGATACCTTCCCTTATAGTTATCAGTTAATTCCTATATGATTTTCTATTCGGTCGTCTCGATGCCATTATTGTTGATGCCATGATACTCTTACAGAGAAAAGATATGTCGTAGGAAGTAGATTTTTGTTGGGATTAAGTTCGTTGAGGTCTTACGCCACTACCTATCCGCATACAGTTGTCGCCTTCCCTCCCACTCTCTGCAAGTAGCTCCCATATTTTTAGCCGTCCAACCTTTTCTTACAATTCCATATGGCTTGTAGAAATCTATGTGAGAGGCTCTATTCCAAAATTGTTTTTGGTAAGAGCCATTGCAGTTAGGACATTGTTTTGGTCTCAACACCTCTGAGACTGATAATATTTGCGCTGTGGAATCAGCAATAGGAGAAGGAAAACCAATAGAAGTCTGTAAAGATTTTCTTTAATATCATCTTTTACTAGAAGAACTTGAAGGAGAAGTCGTACTTGTATTCAATGAACTTGTATTTGCTCCCATAGTAGAGGCAGTAGTAGTAGTAACATAGGAATGTGAAAGACCAGAATGAGGTTCAAGCCATGCATAAAGATCTGCCAACACATACTGTTCGATTGGTCCAATTCCAGTCGACCACTGAGATGAGGGATAGAATGCATGTCCCAGATTGGGATAAGTTATCAACGTATGGTCAGGATGATTTACTTC
>DAOM01000195.1 GCA_002501855.1 Candidatus Nitrosopolaris nunavutensis | reverse complement strand
AACACCTTTGCTGATATTACCGCCTAAAGTGGAGGCGGATGGTGGTGGGGCGGAATAAAGAGAAGTAGAAGAGGATTGGTTATGAAAGCCACTTAAATTTGATGCACCAATACCACTATTACCTGATATTCCACCGTTACTTAATAATGGAACATGTGAGGATGATTTGCTAAGGGCCATATTTGGAAAAGAACTACTACCGATGATTAGCATGATTGCAATTGAAATAACGACAATGCCAAATAAAGTCCGAAAATTTGCATTTCTCTCAAGATTTGACAAGATACTCTACACTATGAGAACAGATGTAATAACCATTACTAGGAAGAGACTTACAATTAATTTCATTTTAACTCGATATATTTGCATTTCCGAATGGTTCTCCAATTTTATTACGGTTATATCTCTCAGAGTTCTGCGAATAAATGAGTATGTTAATTAAAAAAATGAAGTACTGGTAGCAGTACAGCTGTCTAAATATCATACTATTATCAGATGATATGTCTTCTACTTCCTTTAGTGTTCATTAGATAACTGTACCTAAACCAATGAGTCGAGTCTACATACTAATCCTACGGCCTATAGCGAAGGCAGCGACAACCAAATTGCCTATAAAACCGTAACAAGAGTTGATCTACCATACAAGTAATAGGTAAGATATAAAATATCAATTACTGATTTGAAAAAACAAATTGTAATTAAGCTTTCGAGATTTGCTTCCATAAAGATAATACCTAGCAAAGACTTTCTTCTAGTTCTCAGGCTCAAACCTGGTAGCACTCCTAATATCGCAAATCCACTGACCTATTCCAATGTCACTAGCTAGTCCAAGATTACCAAATGGTCCGGCATTGCTGGGTAGCGAATTTATATCAATAGCATTGCATATTTTTGCTTGTAATGACAAATTTAAATGGAAAATGGGCAGTTTTGGCCATTGTTGCTATGACCTTGGTCCTATTGACAGCCGCAACCTTCGCTGGATCGGGACCAGTTTTGGCTGTTAAGAAAAGTAGTACGACACTCACTTCGGCTCATCATATTAAAGGAGTAAAGATTCTTCATGTTCATACATACAAGCCTTCAGTTGTAACCGTTGGCAGTACATTCAGTTTACGGGCAATAGTGTATAACAACTCTTCATCTACAATTACGTTTGCCAATGGGACATGCACTTCACAACTGTCTGTAAGATTTAATAAAAATGTCATGATAGAACCTCAGCCTGCAGCTGCCTCCTGTAAAGCACTACCGCGATCAGTTGCTCTAAAGCCTGGAGAACAGTTGCTGATATCAAGTCCAAATCTTTCTGGTATAGCCTACAGAGCCACCGCTCCAGGAATGACCAACGCAACAATGACTTTCAAATATGGAGTTGAAGCCATTACTGGTAAATCCCCTATTGGCGATAGTATTTCGAAAGTGCTAACATTCAATATCCGGGGTTCAGGTCCACAACCCGCTGGTCTGCACCCTAGCCCGCAACCGAGTCCGCTAAAGCTCCCCGTACCATAGTCTGGGAGAAAATCTCATTTTTATTTCATCATTTATTACGAATATATTGTGGCGCTGTATGTTACAGTTGCTTAGTGGACAGCAGACTATTATGGTTAACGACTGTTTGTGACGCTCGCTTCGCAAATTTTTAATGATGCGTTAATAAGCCTCAAATAGGAATTAATGGCTGCCCGCAATGCAACAATATCTGGAGTCTTTAGTTCTAATAATATACTGGAATTAGTATTCTCATCTTTTGTAAGGGTAATTTTCGTCTCGGAACCGGACGCCGCAGCGTCACGATTACACATTTTTGTGTCTGCGCCTATCGCAGCATAAATAGATTTAGCGAGAAGGGCAGATTCAGGGAGCATTATTGATTTAAAGGAAATTTCTATTTGGGCTTTGCAATTTGTCGGTAGCGACATCATAGGCCCCCGCTGCAACTTTGTAGCTGCATTTTCTGCAGTACCAAACACCTAACGCAATTCGACAAAATTTATTAGAACCGCATGAGGGGCATCGTCTTTTTTGCTTCAACGTTCGATATGCCTTACTGTACCTCTTGCGTACAGTCGCTCCATATTTTACACCAAGCCCTTTTAATACCGTCTGTCCTTGCTTTCTTCTACTTACCAGCCTTGGTCGACTCCCTTAGTTTGGCTCTTATCTCCTCACCTTTAATCCTTGCAGTCGCCGCCGCTCTCTTTAGCTGCTCTACTGCAAAGGCTCCTGTTGATCCTTTCTGTACAGCAGCAAAATTCTGATCGGAATTCGTAGTTATGGTGATTCTTGCATCCATACATGCCTCCTCTTCTGCGGTTGGATCTAAAATCACTGATTCGCCTATTCTAACTGCTGTAATTGAAACGGGTACCGTGGTAAGTGGTGGATTTTGTTTTTCTCCGGTGTCAACGGCTTTCCTATCCCTTATTTCAAAGACAGGAAGTTTACTATTCATCAATGCCGAAACTGCTGCATATGATGTGGCATCTAACAGATTCCCATCAGCATTGATAACACTACAGTCGACAAATATTACATAGACGATCTCTCCAGGTATTAAAGCTAATTTACTTAAATCGAGCATTTCAGATTCTCTTATGCCGCGGTCTACTACTCTTGCTAGTTCCACCGTTTCTTCGTCAGGTGGGCCAGGTTCGATATAGGGCGAAGCTGTTGGCAACACCTCTGCAGACAGAATTAGTGCCCCCTTATTTTCTAGCCCCTCGAATGGTTCACCGGTCTCGACCTTTACTCCTGCTACCACTTCGGAATTACCAAGTTTGACCCTCGCGGATCCATTCGCTTTCTTTATTAGGCCTACTTCAATTTCGATCGGTCTTATCTCATCCAGGGTTCTTCCATCGAGTCTTTTTCCTTTTGAGATAGAGTCCCACATTTGCTGTTTGCGCAAGTGCTCTACTATTATCGTTGAACGTCTTGATGAGCTCATTGTTCCTCTTTCAACTCTGTTTCGTTGCCGAAATACTTTTGCATCAACGCTTTTCTTTGAACTTCATAAACCAGCTTGCAACCCTTTACGGCTTCGTCGAGACATTGATTGAATTGGTCTTCATTTAGAACGCCATCAAGCTGTAAGAGGGTAACTTGTTCGAGGTGCTGCATATAGGCCACCGGCATATCAGCATCTCCCTCCTTATCCTCAGTATCGTTAATATCTAAGACTATTCTGTCGTCGACTTTACCCGCTGCACACGCAGACACCATATCTCGCATGTTAATCCCAGCATCGGCTAAGGCTACAGATGCCGCTGTAATGCCAGCACATCTAGACCCTCCATCTGCTTGCAACACCTCAACGTAGACATCGATTGCAGCGCGTGGATAATCCTCCAACATCAAGGAAGGTTCCAATGCTTCTCTCATCACTTTTGAGATTTCAACTTCCCTCCTAGATGGAGCAGGGTTCTTGCGGGTATCAGTAGAAAATGGCGTCATATGATATCTGCATCTTAAAACACATCTATCAGATAGGGCCATATGTTTTGGATGTACTTCCCTTGGACCATAAACACCTACTACAATTTTGTTCATGCCAAATTCTATGAACGCGGAACCGTCCGCATTTTTTATCACCCCAACTGTGATTTTTATTTCCCTCAATTGATCTCCGGTACGACCATCAGTTCGCTTACCGTTTTCGTCGATTAAACTTCTAGTTTGAGTCATGGAACTTTTTCGCCCTTTTCCACTTCTAGCTCTTCCTCGACTTCCTGAATAGTAGGCTGCAATTCCTCATTCTGAGGAGCATTTTGTGGCTGAGCTAATTGAGAGGTGTCTGCCGGTGCCGAATCGGATACATTAAGCAGAGTTTTCACCCTCTGTGTCAGATTCGGTGTGTGCGCTTCTTCCTCGACCATCCTGATTGCCCTAACCGCCAATTTTATTCCCTCTGAATTTCTGCCAGTTACAACTACGATCCCATTTTGACCAATTAAAACTCTAGTGTGCGTAGCCTGTTCAATCGTCTGTATCATAGACCCGCGTTTTCCAATAAGTCTCGGAACGCGGGTAGCAGAAATTTTAATAAACTCTCCACTAGGAACCTTGCCTAAATCTTTATCCTGAATCGTTACCATAGGATCCCTCGTTCTATCAAAGGCAATAATCCTCGCGGTAATTAAATCACCTATAGCCAATTCTCTTCCCATATCATCCCTGGCCGGAGAAAAGTCTCTCCCAAATACGTCTTGCGCAGGCAGGTGAGCAGAGAAGCATGAGTTGATGTCAACATCCCATGACAAGGAAGAATGATGCATTATCTTGCCTATTACAATATCATTTACTCGGGGAATGTATACCCCAGACAATGGTATTACTTTGACACCTTCTCTCCCTGCTTCCGCAATCCCGATCCTCGTGGAGATGATAGAATTGCCTGCCTTAATTACGTTAAATAAAGGCCGGAAATTCCCTTCAATGATTCGGTCACCAGGAACGACGTACTTCCTTCTAATTTCCTGCATGCTTTAACAATTCACCCTTTCAATTGGGCCCCTATCAGTTAAAAGCTCTATTTTCATTTTTTGTCTCTATCCTTGGGTGAATAAGACAGACTTATATTTTAAGTGTCGAAGCCCATCTCCTACCCACTTTACTCTTCCATTACTTGAGCTGTCCCTTTTGATACAGATCCTATCCTATCCAGTAAAGAACTCCTCATTCCGGCATTTATTTCTAATATAACCCGTAAAGAGCCGTCTGCAAGCCACTGCTCATCCTTAAAGTTAGATGTAGTTTTCAATAAATTATAAGATTGTGCCGAGAATTGAGCGGGAATAGTTACAGTCAGTAATAAGTTCTCTGACTTCAGCGGCAAAATCCTTCTAAGAGCATCAACTACGTTTTTTGCTTGGTCCTCAGCCGGCTTGAAGGGGTCGACTGTAAGTCTCACCTCGCTCATTGCACTTTCGATTCTCATAACCGGATGCGGTATATGCGTCTTAGGATCTACAAAACTTTTGTTTATATACTGAATAATTTGTCTCTTCTTCTCCTCAACCATTTTTCGACGCTGGTCTGTTGTGAGACTGAGGTCACCTTTGGAGATTATTTGCCTGGCAACCTCCATCGGATCAGTTGACTTAAAGTACTTTGCTAACTTTTCACTCGCCGCTCTAGAACCTTTATTGGCATCAGAATATATTTCATCAGAAATAAGTACACCTGATAGGTCCGTTCTTTTGCCAAGTTTATACTCTAGAGCAGGATCGGGTTTGACAAGAATCTCAAATTTATTCCCGTCTAACGTTAAACGTACAGTAGTAATTTTATTCTCGACCATTTGCCTTATAAAACTGTTCTTCCTGAAATATATATCTGCATCTCAGTGATTCAGTGTCTGGATCTGTGAACCTTACTTCAGGTCGGCGACTCGTGAAGGTCTGCAGTCCCGGGAAATTCGAAATAAAGATCGCATCCGGCACACCTCCTAACGCTGTTCTCACTGTTCACCTGACTTCGAACTAGAATTATACTTGTGACTTTAGAGAATTTCACAATCACATCATTGCATTTAGTTTACAATAGCCTCATCGTTAGCTTTTCCAGACGGAGGCTAACTAACAAAAATATAGGAATTATCTCCAATGCGTAAGGCTTGTCCAGGCTACAAATAGAGGTGCCGTTATGGCACGTGGGCATTTAGTAAGGCTTCAGAAAATTTACTGCCTTCGGTAGATTTTTAAGGACGCCTTGATCAAAGTCTGAAATAGAGATTGACTTCCATTTCTGCCGAAGTTCTTGAGAGAACTGATGAGAGGATTGTGATTAAATTTAACAATATTTCTAGACAATATATAAACGCTATTAGAAGAATGGCCATATGCGAGGTTCCTACTTTGGCCATTGACGATGTTGTAATCCTCGAGAATTCATCTGTAATGCACGATGAGGCTGTGGCTCACAGACTAGGACTTATCCCCTTGCGAACAGGATTGGATCGATTCGTGATGCCTCAAGATTGCGATTGTAAAAGTACTTTAGGGTGTTCAAAGTGTAGAGTGTTACTCGTATTGGACTCTGAAGCAATGGAAAAGACGAAAATCGTCACTTCCGGTGAACTTTTATCTGAAGATGAACTTGTGAAGCCAGTTAGCAAAGATATCCCGATAGTTGTTCTCGCACCGGCTCAGAAGCTCAAATTCGAAGCATACGCAAGGTTAGGGGTGGGGAAGGATCATGCAAAATGGCAGCCAACTTCAGCGGCTATTGTCAAAGATGGAAAGGATGACAGCGAGTCAATACTTACAATTGAAACGAACGGAGCGTTGACAGCAGAGGAAACAGTTGATGCAGCTCTGGAAAAGTTGAACACGAAATTAAAGAGCTTTAATGAAGTCGTGCGCTCTCTTGAGCCAAAGGTAGCTAGGTAGATTTATTTGGGGATTCCTGATAACCGACGGAATAGTCATAATGTTAGCTAACTCTTTAGTCGGTAACATAGTATGGACTTTACGTAAAGCTTTTAAGAAGAATAAAACCTCGATTTGGAGGTCCCTCGAACACGAGATTTCTAAAGCTAGATCGATTAGAAGAGAGGTCAATATCTCCAGATTGTCATCTGTCACCAAAAATGACGAAGTCATTGTTGTGCCTGGCAAGGTTCTAGGATCTGGAGAAATGGATCACAAGTTGACAGTTTGTGCCTTTTCTATTTCAGAAATGGCTGCAAAGAAGATCACCGACGTCGGCGGGAAAGTTATAACCCTTAACGAATTGATAGACAGATATCCGGACGGCAGAGGAGTGCGAATAATTGGCTGAACAACATGGATTAAAAAAATCTTACCCCAAATCAGAGCCCCTGTCAACGAAAACTGAACAACGCGCGCTAGTAGTTAACGGGGCTGGGTGTATTGCAGGTAGAATGTGCTCTCATGTTTCTAAATTGCTTCTACAAGGAAATAGAGTCACGATTGTAAATGCAGAGAAAGCTATGCTATCAGGACATAGATATAAGACAATCGAACTCTACAAAGAACATCTTGAAATCAATTCTGCAACAAATCCAATACATGGACCATTCCATCCTCGAAGACCAGATAGAATACTGACTAAAATGGTAAGGGGAATGGTGCCAAAACGGAAGGCCAGTGGTATCGAAGCCTTTAAGCGCTTAAGAGTTTATATCGGCATTCCCGATCAGCTTAAAGACTCTAAAATGGAATTCTTCGAAGACTCAAAAATTACGAAGCCAGCCTCATACTACATTACAATAGGCGATGTAGCGAAGGAGATTGGATGGAAGGGAGAGATGCTTGGTAGTTAGTAAAACAGACCTTTATCCAGGCCAACGAAAGACGTGTCGAGCTGTGGCTACAATATCAAAGGGCAATGGCAGAGTGAGAATCAATAATATCCCAGCCGAACTGATAGAACCACAGATTGCTAAGGAATTGGTATTAACTCCTCTCAATCTTTTAGGCGAGCTAAGAAATAAAGTTGATATCAGTGTCAAAGTCCAAGGTGGAGGATTCATGGGACAAGCGTTCGCCTCTGCCGTTGCAATTTCCAGAGCGCTAACGGGCGAGGGAAAAGGGGGTAGGGACCCAAAAGACCATCCATTGACAAAGAGCGTACGTGAAGAAATTCGAAAAAAAATTGCTGAATACGATAGACATCTGCTGGCAGGTGATCCCAGACAGAGCGAGTCGAAAAAATTCGGAGGACCAGGTGCTCGACGCAGGAAGCAGAAATCGTACAGATAGACGCATAATAGTATGAAAAAGGCACTTGCTCTGACATCGTCAAGATCTCCATCCTTATTGTTTTGACGATTTCAGATTTGTTGCCGATATCGATAATTTTCTAATAAATGGCATGATATCAGATATAGGACAAGTAATTTATATAGAGTAAAATACACCGTAATTAATACAAGTGCCGTCGGATTCACATGCAGAGACACTGAAGGCAATTTCTGATGACAAATCTCTGCTTGTGTTCAAGACTATTGCACTGACCAGCCCCGATAGCAGTTCGCTACAACACAAAACCAAATTGACACGTAAACAATACTATACACGGACCTATAGGCTAATAAGAGCTGGTCTAATTAAGAGAAGAAACGGGAAGTACTTTCTTACCGCGTACGGAAAAATTATTTATGAAGCTCAAAAGATAATTGAAAATGCGCATACGAATTTTTGGAAACTTAAAGCCATTGATTCGCTGGAAGTATCTGACGATGAGCGCTCTCTGAAAGAGCGTAGGAAAATTATAGACACTCTGATCGATGACAAAGATATCAAACAATCCCTCCTTGCAAAATCTATGCGGTAACACTATAAGATACGATCGTGTCAAATAATCAGCAGATTTAGACGTGTATATCCCAGACCACAAAAACAAATGCAAAAGACATAATTGCCCCCAGGCACGAGCAATTAAGCAATCTATTGGAAATTCAGCAGAGTCCATGAACATTTAACCAACTTTCTATGAACCTATAAAGAATTCACCGCTTTGTAATGTCCCTACGATCAATGGCAATATAGTGATCGGTCAATTTTTTCTCATAACATTTTCCACATAGATCTCCTACAATGTTCCATTCTGGCATTGCTTTGTATCTAAAGCTTATGTGATTCCCACAAACAACGCACTTTCGATCTTGAAACTTGGCCATTTGATGTAATATCTTTTCACATTACTTGTCTAAATTAAAAGTTGTGGCGTGATGGTGTGATTGGCCTGCCTGTCCATGCTCAAAACTTAGAGCTTGGTTAGAATAGCAAAGGCCAATTAAAAGAAATTATGTAAACCAAAAAGGTTTGATTAATCTGCTTTTGTTTAAGCCCAGTAACATTGAATTAAGCATTGTGACTATATAAAGAGGACATTACACCTGGCAGGTGCAACGTTTACATTCAACTATATGAAGGGGCTTTAGCTCAAAATACACCGGCTGTGGCGTCCATAGAAAAGGAATTTGAACTGACGCCTATTAAGCGACTCCCAATTAGATAGGTATGAGTGACGAACATAAAAAAAAATTGAACTTATTCGCCGCGATTTAGAATTTAAAAACTCGCCAAATATGCCAGACAAGCGGAACATACAACTCGCGGCAAAAGCATTAGAGACAACAAAGTTCAAAGAGACTGCTTTCGGTGAATACGCAACCGGGAATAGACGTAACACAGTTGGTGTTTTAATGTCTGTATTAGGCTGGAATGGTGGAACCCAAGCATTATCAGAAAACGCGGCTGAAGCATTAAGAATCAGAAAACAAAGCAGTGAAAAAGACACCGAAAACAGGCTGATTTACCGCCAGAAAGTATGCGAATTTCTGTCAGAGCACATTGTTGGACGTATGGACTACTTGTCTCGTGACAATAGCTTTAAAGAAATAGCCCAATGGCTTAGATTATTTCTCGTTGATTAACCAATAGTCTGAATTGCTTTAACGGCAGTTTACGCAGTTCACAACAACTACCTTCTTGTGGACAAAGTAAATTCTTTAGAGTCTATGAACTGCTCTCATCACAAATTATGACGTCAAAAGGCTGTGGATTCACCAAGTCCTGTCTCAATTTTGCTATGTGGACCACCAGAATGCGGTAAGAGTAAATATCTAAAACAAGTTAGAAACTACTTCGAGGAAAAATCGGTATTCATTGATGGAAGCTATGGCAGTAAAGCAGGGATATTCCAAAT
>DAOM01000260.1:1282-3781 GCA_002501855.1 Candidatus Nitrosopolaris nunavutensis | reverse complement strand
AGATGTGTATAAGAGACAGGAATATGACTGCGCCGTCCGAATTGACTGGAACATACTCTGCAAATAACATAACTCAAATGAACATTCTATTTCAGTCATGCAATGATCTTGTTAGTCAAAATGGTACTTTAACGTCAGCAGGGAGACAGCAATAGAATGTATTAAGAATGGATTGTCGTTGGGACTTGAGGCTCTACATCACGGAGTGCCATTATGGAGAGTGATATTCAGTCTTGGTCTGCTTACTCAACCCGGCAGCGTAGTAAGCATGAATGCAATAGAATCGTGTGATCAGTTCCAATTCCTTACACACGCGATGGGTCTACAATAGACGCGAATTCATTACATTACATACTACTGATACGGGCGTTGTCTGTCTGGTGTTCACGAGGTCGGCAACAGACCTAATTGGTTATTTATTAATTGAACTTTTTACAGGGTCTTTATAGTCTTACGATAACCGAAGTTTGTTTCGGACTAAAGAGTCTGATCATTCTAATTTCCTGTTGTAAGGACAGCTCGAAATCGTACCTTACCGCTCATCATTAGCTCGTAGGCCTCTGCTGCACGCTCCAGTGGAAAGATTTCATTCATGGAACGCACGCCAGATAGCAGACTGAAGGATAGCGTATCTTGCGAATCGATAGAAGATCCGCTGGGCCAGCCGACTACTGATCTACGTCCGGAGAGGAAAAAATTCGGAGACACTTCAAGCGGTTCATCAGATGCTCCAATCATGATGGGCTTTCCATCGACGGCCAGACCGCCCAACACTGCGCTCATTACTTTTCCGCTTGGGACCGTCGCAAGAATGATCTTGGCTCCTCCGAGCTTGACAAGTTCTTCGATAGGATTCTGCGATTGGCTATCAATATATTGTATTGCGCCGGACAGAATACGATATAAAGCTCGTAGTTGATTTCAAATGAAAACCGAGTAGACTGCCTTTGCCTTCTTGATTTCTTCATTCGCGGCCGATGAAGCAGCAGGAAAGTGGAAAGAAAAGCTGGCACCTTCAATGATGTACAAATAATTTCATGAGATAAAATCTTGAACACATACTGTATCAAAATCTATCCAGATATTATCTCTAGTAAAAATGAAAACCTAAAAGTGTAGATGTGGACGGAATGTATATCCTGTCATCCCGACCCTGGCTATCTCTTGCCCTTCGCTGACAGCTTGACCTACTTTGACTTTTGAGCTTTGAGGTGCCAAGTGATCGTACCTGGAATATTCTTCATTCGCTTGCACGATAGTTACAAAATTTGTAAAGTCCAATAGATTGGGTTAAGCCCACCAATGCTAGAATCGTCTTTAAGATAGGTGACTATACCATTGGCTGCAGCGAGTACTGGAGTATTTTCTGGGACTATGAAAGCTATTGCGTTTCGAAGGTTTCCTGCGTGAGCTGGAGAGGACGTTCTGTCCACTCTTTCCAACAAATTCCTCGGTACAGGTAATCTATAGCGGTTAATAGCACTCTTCCAAACCTCTTAAAGTCTCCAGCTTTAGAGTCTCAACTTTGATACATTAATCGAACAAGAAAGGCTTAGGAGGCTTGGAGCATTGGAATCTTCATGGCCAGATCCTCCTGACATCTTGGAATCTTTTTCTCAACGTCACGATACTTGTGTTGCCTGCAATAGCGATTTGAGCTTGGCTGACCTTATCTCCTTCCTTTAGACAGGCGGCATATAATGTAGCAACAGCAAGAGCATTTGGATCTTTGCCATGTGATATTGGGTTCTCCTTTATTACAGAAAGCATTTGAAGTGCTCTCCTGTAGGCCTTTTCGCTTACACGAGCCCTATTTGCTATCTTGGATAGGTACACGTTCGAATCGATTACTGGCAGTTTAAGTTTTAGATGCCTTAGAAGTAACCTGTAACACTTACCAGCGAATATAGAGTCTGCATTTGCAATCTCCGCAATTTCATCAAGTGTTCGTGGGACATTCATTTCTCTGCATGCAGCATAGATAGATGACACTACCAATGCACGAATTGATCTACCTTTGATAATTTTTTTGTCCAGAGCCTTACGATAGTTATAAGCAGATTTTTCTAGAAGTGCGTCGTTTAATGAAAGCTTATCTTTTACACTGCTTAAGATAGCAAAGGCACTTTTCAAATTTCTGTGATAGCTTCTATTATTGTTAGAAATCTTATTCCAATGTCTCATTCTCTGAACTTTACTAATCTGGTCAGGGCTTATCGCACCACCGTTTGCATCCACATTTGAATAGGAGATAAACGTTGAAAGCCCCATATCGTGAAACGCTAAAGAAGTTGGCATACCTGTCCGGCTCTTGCTCTCGATATCGTCTCCTGAGTATGCTTTCCATTGAGGGTATAATGACTCTGCTTTATCAGTGAGAACCATGCCGCAGGAGCTACACACCGTCTCGCTAGTTTCCACGTCGAAAAGAATAGCCGTACTATTGCACATGGTACAAACCTCGAGATTGTTCGGGGAAGCTTCCATCTGTTGTCTTCG
>DAOM01000260.1:0-958 GCA_002501855.1 Candidatus Nitrosopolaris nunavutensis | reverse complement strand
TACCTTCGTCAGCAGGAGAAAACATCAGAGGACTAATTGATTTAGCCAGGACAACGTTGGCTGTTGACGATTTTGCCATGGACTTACCACTACTGAATAAATAATAAGGAACATGTGTACTAAGCATGGTCGGCTGAACAGAAATCAACACATATAACTACAAATTAACACAGGGAAGACCTTATAATTGCACTTATGCGCCTGTCATGATCAAAAGAAACGACGTGGATTATACGGTTTTCGTGGTATATACACGTGAGAGATTGTCTACAAGTTGATCCATGACCGCCTTTATTGCAAAGGCTGGTATGCAATGTTTACTCGCTTAATATCAAGATAGCAGCACAGAGAACGCGGCAGGAACTAAAGTATCAAGCCGAACTGATTCTATTAGAGAATATCAAGATAAAGAGCCAATGTCTCCGGCAAAGCTAAAGGAACATGAACCAACTGCTGTAAAAAGAGAGATGACAGAAAAGATTATCGAAGGTGGTAAAACATCAACAGATCTGGAAAACGCAAAAGAGTTAGCTAGAAAAAGCGGGATGGCAGAAGGAACAGCTGGCGCTGCTGAGGGCGGCGACGAGTACGAATAGGATAACAGGAGCAGGTACAAGTAAGTAGTAGTGGCGGTGCTAGTAGGATTGCCCAATATGGATAAAGAAAAAATAGGCGAAGCAATCGATCTAGAAATGGCTGCACACAAAGCAGTTGAGCAGCTTGCTTCGAAGGGTTTGATCCCTAACCAGGGATCAATCAAGTTAGAAGGAATGAGAAAAGAAGCCATAACCATCAGACCCAGATGGAGGATTTGGTTAGAAAGCTATCCCAGTCCGACGGGTTAGACTCCGCGAAGATTCAGGAGATGACACAGGAGATCGAGCAAAAAGCATCAAATATAATGGAAATCTATCTTGGAGAGGATCCAGATTCTCAAGAAGCATTAGAATTTCTGTGT
>DAOM01000354.1 GCA_002501855.1 Candidatus Nitrosopolaris nunavutensis | reverse complement strand
CCTATTGAGAAATGGCTTGTTAGCGGATGGTGAGATTAAGAAAACCTATAAAATTACGGGAAAGGGGTCGCACGTGTTAGAATTATGCGATAGCCTTAGTCACATGATTGACACTAGAAAAACAAACAAAGACGAAAAAAATAACACAAGTCCAACCCTATGGCGTAGTAGTAATTCCTAGTTTAGTGGCGGAAGCAGTAGTACGCTGACAATTCTAGAAAACATGGTATGCTAATCATTGATGACTTGAAGCTGACTTATATGATCTGGTATGAAAGGTCAATTGCTACAATAAAAGACCTAATGTATCAGTCTAGAGATTATTCAAATCTTAAATACGGCTGTGTCGAGACGCATTTGGAGAGGGAGTTAAGTAAAGTTACATGTGTTTCTCCGGAACGAGTAGAGCATGTCCAAAGTTTTGCTTTACTGAAGAAGAAATAAAGAAATTTGTAGGTAAGTTAAGAATCGCAACAAAACATCTTCTCGCGCATGCTTCTCAGGATTCTGGTAGGAGAGAAGAGAAGTTTAACCGTGCATTATCTAAAATTAATTAAGGACATTTCTGTTTTATTATAATGACCAGATGATAATTGAACATCGGATCTCTAACTCAATATACTGGGAATGGCTCCATTTCCTGTGGAGATAAGCAACATCAGATTCGCACCGACTCCTAATCATACGCTTTGACCACGCCGGATTTTTGTAGAAATTACATACTACGAATGTGTCATGTTGCATGTGATAGAAGGACTACTATAGTAAGAACCATTCCTGCCGCCATTGTTGCCATACATCCAAATATTATGACCTTCAGTATACATGTCAAATCCTTTTCTGATGATCTTATACTCCCACCCCAACTTCAATTATCTCACCACAAAGAAATGTCGGATAGATCCGCTGTACCAGAAAAGGAAGAAAGAAGAGGCCCCTTGTAACATACTTTGAAAATAGCATAATAATTATGGTCAAAAGGAAAGACAATCAGAAGATATAGAATCCCTAATGCTTTAGGGAAGTGATTCGATAACTTAACTCGCTTAAAAACATATCGATTTGAGGACAAACAATACCACATAGGTGATATATAGCAAGTAATACGATAGACATGTAGGTATTGTTACAATGACATATTCTGAAAAAACTACAACAACAAAAAGGATAACGAAACATGAAAAAGAACTATTACAGAACAAAACTAACCAAGAAAGCTTGGCTGCTGCAATAGGTACCCTCGAAAACATTAGTGCTAATTATTGTAGAGGCAATAGAACTTCAAAAGGCAGGATACATGAATTACTTCTTCTGTTGAAAGCTCACGACCCAAAAACTAGTTTATCGATTAGAGCGGCAAACGCTATTAGTATATTAGACAGCATGAGTCAAGATAAAAGAATAGAATCGCATATTAGAACAATGCTATGGCAGGTTGTCTCAAACCTCGAAGGTATAAGAGAATAATATTTCATGCAAGATATAATAACCCATGGAAAGTATTACTTGGTAGTCGACTAGCTAATGATAAAGTTGACCAACAATTAACTGAAGCTACTATTATTTAGTATGTCGGGAATGCTCATTAATTCGGTGACTCGAGAGGATTTAAAACGGGGTAATGGAACGGGTTTGTTGATGGTAGAGATAATGTGTTTGAGTATATAATCTATCCGGCAGTTGGAGTTGTAGAAACTCTCTTAGGACTTGAAGCAGCCTGGCACCTAACATTCTGCAGGGTGGCCGACAAGACAGTAAAGCCTTGTATGTACAAGCAGGTAAAGCTAGCTTTAGTGAGTAAATAGTGGAGAAGAATAGAAAAAAATTTGCATAGCCGTAGTCAAGCGTCACCAATTGAATAGAAGTTTTCTAATCCGTCCTTATGCATTTTCCACTCAACCATGTTTATTCACGCATCTTGTTTATATCTTTTATCAGGGGTAGTTCATTGCAAGAGTATGCATTCAATGCTTCTATTAAAGAGTGGATTAGTTGCTTTTTCTCTGGTATTCAATAAGTTGATCACCAGTCTGAGGACTAAAATTTTCGTTGGTAGATTCAACACCTCTTCCTTGAACGCGTTTGCCAAGGTAATCAGAGCGTCAGTTAAACACTTTGTTCCCGTTAACGTAACGTAATGTATCCATAGCAGCGTCGCCAGTTGGTGAAAGTTTCTGATGCGAATATGTGCTTAACGCATTTCTGATCTATCAAGGCATTTCACCGGAACTCAGGAAAACTGGTTTAATGTAGAGATTTATGTTGCAGAGGATTATCACAAAAATTGCTATGAGGGAACATCTTGATGCTCCATATTGCAGATTTGTCATTGACCCCAAATCCACAAACTGCTGCAGCAGTATTCAAATGAGGTAAAAGACGGATATAATTAGCTGTTAACAAAGGTGTATCGATTGTTTACCTCTTTTTTGACGATCTCGTTTTGCAAACAATGATTTGCTGGTTCTGCAATAATAATATCCGAGATCGATTGAGAGGGAAGGGGAAAGAGGACGAAGGCCACAGAAAGAAGAGAAAGTTTGAAGGACAGATTGTAGTAATAACCGGAGCTTCTTCGGGAATTGGAAGGCAGGCTGCTCTTGATTTTGTAAATAAAGGCGCGGGTCCAATAATACTTATAGCTCGCTCAGAATCAAAATTACTCGAACTAAAGAAAACGTTACAAGTTGTCACGAAATCCAAAGGAGCAGAAATTGTAGCACATACTTGTGATATGTCAAAAAAGGAAGATGTTCTAAGAATGGGAACACAAATACTCGAAAGATTTGGGTATATTGATTTATTGATCAATAATGCAGGTTTTGGAGAATTTGGTAAAGTGGAAAATCAGAGTATTGAGCAAATAGAGGCAGTCATGGGGACAAATTATTTTGGAATGGTCTATTGTACCAAGGTATTCTTGCATTCTATGCTCTCAAGACATTCAGGACATATTGTAAATGTGGCATCATTAGCCGCAAGTTTCGGAGTTGCTGGAATGGCTGGATATTGTGCTTCAAAATATGCAATGTTAGGATTCTCTGAGTCCCTGTATCACGAGCTATATGGAACTGGTGTACGCATAACAGTAGTAAGCCCTATTGGCGTGAAAACAAATTTCTTCAACAATCAATCTTTTGAGAATCATAAGCCAAATTATACTGGCTTTATGCTCGAAGCAAGAACTGTATCAAAAGCAATTCTTGCTGCAGCTAATTCCTCGCGTCTTGAAATAATAGTTCCTTTTTATGTAAGAGCAGGAGTGTGGTTTAAGCATACTCTGCCCTATGCTATCAATCCTATCGCTGGTGCGCTTTTCAGAAGACAATTGAACAAGGCATCAAAGTAGTAAAAACGACTGGCTAATTAATTGTAGAAATGATTCAGGGTTGGAATAATGATTTAAAACAACCTTCCTGTTTTCGGCAGACCCCTTTCTATTACTAAATAAACAGACGCAGGCGCAAATATAAAAATACAATAATTGCCTTATTGTTTGTCCAGTACGGGTGCATAGTATAACGGATTCCCAAGGTTCGGTTACTGAAAGGACAGAGGTGTTGTATGGTAATAAAAACATACAAAGAGTAACAGTGAAGGTTTTTTCTCAGATAAAAGAAAGACTTGATGCATGTTTAGACCATACTGAAGTAGCTATGCATGTATTAGACGACCAGTTATTCAACGGATTAATTTTCCTCACGAATAGGGGTGTTAAGATAAGAGGCGTCATTGTAGTCACGCATGAAAATATACTTTATTGTAAGAAGCTAATGGAGTTTATAGAATTTCGACATTTAGACGGAATTAGAAGTAATGTTGGAATAGCTGACAAGAAGGAGTGTCTGATTCACGTAATTTCTCATGATAAAGAACACCTATCTCATGCTATTATAAGCAATAGCGACAAGCACGAATTAGAATATTGATACAATTAGATGATAAAACGAAAAATGGAGGAATTACTACAGAGGATGAGAGTAGATGAAAACTATAGCAAGATTGAAATCGTGCACCTTCAAACGCGGTTGCAAACAAAAGTTACAACATTGATAGTTGACAGAAAATTGTCCTTGGAGATAGAAGTCAACCCTGACGAAACAACAGGATTGGCAACGTATTCTAATAGCGAAGCTACCGTTTGAACTCATGTTTCCATATTTGAGACCCTGTGGATGCAATCGGAATTGTATAGTGGCCGCCAACTTCGAGATAGTTAGCTACTATGTTATAACAACTAGCTTATTTCAATCTCAGATTTTCTGCGTAGTCTTGATAGTTCAAATAACATGCTCACACACAGTCTGAAACACAATGTTCCAGTGATTCATGTAAGCTAGCGTTATAAAGCCACCAAGAATAATTTGACAGGTCTCGGACATGTCGTAATGCCATTCTAGAATTTTATTTAATACTGAATTTAGACTAGGATGGAGCTCTGACCAGAGTAGCAGCGTTAGTTGTAGTTCCATAAGTAGACAATGGAACATTCTTTATATCAAAAACGTTACTGTTTGGATCATATCCAAGTTGATTTAATAATAATACCCTAAATCCATTGTCATGTAGATATTTCATTTCCTGAGCAAATAAATCCACAGTTATAGTGGAAGCCATCTTGTTATAATCTTGTATGCTGTTTGTAAGATTGTGATATGTAATTATAGGAATTGCATTTATCTTTCCGATTGTGTTGTATGGAATTTGACTATCCATACGTTGAACGAATTGCGTATACTCCTGAGCAGGGCTATAATTGTGCCTACTGTCTACATGTCTAAAGCTATCACTTCTGATATCAAATCGATTTGCATAAGTGAGCTTACCATTGGCTGAATATGTACTGCAATCAGTCTGCGGTTGTTTCACGTAGCCGTTACAGTTTAAAAACATCAACGGTGCACTACCAGATCTTGCTAGATTATAATATTTAGCCACCACATTAACTATTGATGGTATGTCAGATCCCAAGTTTAGCGGATATCCAAAGATTGTTGCATTAACGCCGTGATTAGCAAGACATTGTTTTGATCCCCCTATCTCATAAGTCAGTTGGCTTGGTGAGGACAATAGCATAGGGAGATGAGCATGAGTCATAGTATGTGATTCTATATCCATTCCATCATGTTGCAATGCTGCTACGTCTTGCCAAGTCTGTCTGTCTTTTGTTTTTCCTATCCAAGTACAAACTTCAAAGAGAGAAGCCTTAAAACCATATTTATCTAGTATTGGCTTGGCGTATAGAATTTGGCTCTTGTACGAGTCATCAAAGCCTATCATTACAAGCTTATTGTTACTAGCCACACCACCGCCATTATTAACCCTTGAAGAGGAGCCCGGTGGTGGGGGTGCGAGATAAAGAGGAGCGCCGGAAGAGGATTGATTATTGAATCCATTTAAATTTGACACACCACTGTTGCTAGTACTTGTTGCGGCACCACCGGTATTAGATGATATCTGTGAAGATGATTTACTTAGGGCCACATTTGGAAAAGAGCTACCGATGACTAACATCATTACAATCGTAAAAGTAACGACAACGCCAAACAAAATCTTTGCATTTGTATTTGACAAGATGGTTTACGTACTGACAACGGATTTAATAATGATTACGGACAGAAGACTATCAAATAATATGATCGTGTGGTAGTCTTTATCGATACTCCCTTATGGGACTCTTAAAGGGAGCAATTCATAATTAGATTATGATTACCATTTTTCTTTTATTGCCGCTATCATTTCGTCATTCTCAGTTCCAACAAAAGTGTATAAATAATAACTAGACTTACAAATCCGCACTTTCAATTAGATTTATCAAATCATTATATTGTTTTACGAATTTCTTGGCGTTACTAGTTAATGATTTTAATCCGCTAGAATCACACAATATATCATGTATTTGTGTTCTAACTCAATAAAGTGATTCATCATTTTATCATAGGATAATCTGCAATTATGCTGAATATGAGTTGGTCTTGCAACTTTGTTATGATCTATATCATCTTCAATAGCACAAATTATTTCATAAAATAGTTGAAGTTTATGCCTTTTTTCTACCTCCATTTCTCTACTCCTTCCACTAGATATGGCATAACGTATGGCATAGACGAATAAGCCCAATCCATCTAGTCTAACAATTATTGATCCAATAAATGCAAACTGGTAATTATCAAAATTGTTAATTATCAATTATTAACGAATACTGCTCAAGCCAGAGCAATGCGAAAGCGGATGGAATGTATAATAATTTAATATTAGTTGCCTTTACAAGAGGTTTTAGCGCTCGACAAGTATGCCGTGTGTACTGTAGCTTTAGTGTTTTAGTTCTTTAATTTTTTTCGTAAAAAATTACATTTAATCTTTTTGATTCTATGATTTTGGCTGGTTAGCAGAAAAAGACGCCTTCTGATCGTATCCTGACAATATTGTAAAGCTCGGAGAAAACACCCTATAATGACAATTGGTTGATCTGAATACTAAAAACATCTTAATGGGTCTACTGAAGATGCTATGTAGCAGCTACCGACACATTTTTTTTGATAGCTATCCTGATGATATTCTTCGGATTTGTAGAATGTAGAAAAAAATATCTCAGTTACAATCCTATCCCTGAATCTGCTTCACGCGATATTGAGTACGTATGACGGGACTTAAGAAGTGCCTCTCGCGTTGTCTCTGTATTGTTAAATCCTTTTCTCTTCTTTATCGTTAAACCAGATCATATCCATCATAAACCATGACATGTCTTTTCTGAGCAGTTTGATAAACATGTCTTCATGCTTAGGGCAATACATTGTTCTTCCAGAGATCAACTCGGATGTAACAGCTGATAATTCCTGAAAATGGAACTCTGCTTCAGCCTGAAGATATTTTTCCCATAGATCACCAAGCTTACCGTGAGGATGCACCAGGATAATTCACTTTACTATCATTACGGGACAATGCGCGTGGGTTACTACTCCGGATGCTGTACTTCCAAGTAGGAGCCTTTTAAAACCTGATCTTCCCTT
>DAOM01000253.1:5863-6392 GCA_002501855.1 Candidatus Nitrosopolaris nunavutensis | reverse complement strand
GGATGTACGCTTGTTGGATCCAAGCATCAATTTATGAACCTTTTGGATACCTTAACCATGTCCTATTGCAAGGTAGCTAATTCACTTCTAAGGTCAAATTTTACAGAGGAGTCAGTCACCTCGAACAGGGCATCTCTCTCGATTATGTTCTTCAAGGCGGATCTCAGATATCCTTCGAAGAATTTGGAACCTTTTCTTGCTAATCTGTGTCTAATCACTATGATTCGGTTGTCAGCTTGAGAGACCTCATCATACGTACCGAGATGGCCATATCGGCAGATTATTTTTTCAATGTACTCTAGGACTGATCGCTCGGTAAGCTCCTTTTTCCAGAACAGTATCGTGTCTCTCGCCACCGTTTCCCCTAGTTTTAAACCCATACTGTATAGACTCTGTTCATCATGTGATTCGAGTAACGTGGTAATGAATTCTCTATTTATAACTATCATGTCTATTTTTGATAGGTATCGCGTAAATTCTGTATATGTTTTCAAGATAGTTCCTACCAATGCGTTAACGGAGATTCCCA
>DAOM01000253.1:0-5501 GCA_002501855.1 Candidatus Nitrosopolaris nunavutensis | reverse complement strand
GCGTCAGAGCGTGTGATACGTCTCAAACTACTAACCAGACGATGGTACTCTCCAAGGTAATAAATATTGTGTTAATTTGTAGCTATATGTGTTGATTTCTGTTTATGCAGGATGCTAATTGCCAAGATGTACACACGTTCCTTATTACATTTGGGTCACGTTCGACCCCGATGGGAAAAATATCAACAGATAGTGCAAATCAGACTAACGAACTAACGGATAAAGTACAAAAACAACAAGAACTAGTCCAAGTTAGCGCAAACGATCGTGAAATTTGCAGTCTGTGCAATAGTAATGCAAGCCTTTTCGATGCTGAAACTAATGAGACAGTCTGTAGCAAATGTGGTATGGTTCTCCACGATAACTCGGAATCGTTAGGCCCTGAATGGAGAATATACTCAGGAGACGATATCGAGAGCAAGAGCAGGACAGGCATGCCATCTTCTCTAGCATTCCACGATATGGGGCTTTCAACATTCATCTCTTATTCAAATGTGGACGCAAACGGTGTTGTGATCAGCCCTGAGCAGATGGGCAAAATTCAGAGAATGAGACGCTGGAACAAGATATCGAGCAATAATAGAAGTTATCATAGAAATCTGAAAAATGCCTTTGCTATTTTAAGCACCGTAAAAGATAAACTGTCGCTAAACGACGCACTTATTGAAAAATCTGCATATAACTATCGTAAGGCTCTAGACAAACGAATTATCAAAGGGAGGTCTATTCGCGCACTGGTAGTTGCCTCAGTCTATGCGGCATGCAGAGAATTGAATGTGCCAAGAACGCTTGGTGAAATTGCACAAACCGCGAATGCAGACACTATATTTGCTGGTAAATGTTATAGGTTACTTCTGAGACATCTAAAACTTCATTTGCCGATAGCTGATTCAACCGTGTATTTATCCAAGATAGCAAATAGAGCTAATGTAAGTGAGAAGACTTACAGGAGAGCTCTTCAAATGCTCTCTACAATAAAGGAAAATCCAGCATCATATGGCAAAGATCCAAATGCTCTTGCTGTTGCGACGCTATATGCCGCCTGTCTAATGGAGGGCGAAAAGGTCAGCCAAACTCAAATTGCTGTTGCAGGTGACACCAGTATCGTAACGTTGAGAAAAAGATTTCAAGATGTTAGAAGCATATTCCCATAATAGGCCTAAATATTCTAGTCTACATAGTTAAAAGCAGTTGTGGAACAGTATGCTGCTTTTAATTCTTATGAGTGCTTTTGTGTTTCTCAGCAGAAAGACGATAAACTAACAACGATGGAAAAACAATTCAATGAAATGCAGTCACAAATGCAATCATTTGTTTCAACCCTTTCTAAATTGACGGAACAAGGACAAGTCAACACAGTAGCACAAACACTATACTCTTCTGGTATTTTGAAGGAAGGAAAGGAAATAAGAGAAAGATTATTCGGAGTTAATATCATGCATGAATTTCAAATCAATCGTTCAATAAATATTATAAGCCACTTTCGTACCGACCAACGTAATAATATATTATTGTTACACGGTATATAGTAGCAGGGTAGAAAGCCATGTCGATGCAAACGCATTTTAGCCCAAGAAGTTTCCAAAGATAAATGGTCAGAGTTACAGTTAGCACCTTATCACCTCTTGGCTACAATAGATGGTCATATCATGTATCTAGATGTAACCGAAAGTGATGGTAGTGGTTCTGAAACTAGACATAAGGTAACTATGAATAAAGAATATTATGAAAAAATTTCAACTGGAATTATAGGCCCAGAAGATTTTGTTAAGAAATCATTCGAGTTTCTTTCGAAAAGAGAAGATAAAGATTACATATTGAAGGAATTCAACATCAAACAGATAAGAGAGTATTTTCCAGAATATGAAACAGAAATAAAAAAGACAATACGTGAAGCATGAAGAATGAGTCCTGTGCGTAGAAATCAGTTGCTGTTGGTTAATCAATATCATTCCAGCAGCAACACTCTTTCTAACTACAGTTTGGACAGTCACATGATGATCTGCTATTTTTGCATTCTTCTGGTAAGCATCCACAGTCAGCATGTTTGATACGCATACACTATATGATAGAATTTTTTGGAATAAATAAACATTGTTAACAATTATAATTTTCTGGTTGGCTGGTTCATGCTACATGTACCACAAACCGATGTTTAATAGATACCATTTGGAGTGTATTCCTTCCATGATTATTGTTTGTTTCAAGTACGCAGCGGAATCAATAACGAAAAATATGTATTCTGGTTTCATATTCAAACCTAGAAAGCATTGTAGCATATGTATGCTCTCTATGGCCAATGGCGAAATGGTTTCTAACCTCTTAGGAGTGGCTCTGGCCCTGTCTGTTGGCATTATGTTAGCCAGCGCAGGTTCTGCTTCTTCGGTACTTGGTGCGAATTCAACAGGAAACGCGAGCGGCAATCCGAGTATGAAATCAAGTAATATGACTTCCTCTGGTAAAATGATGAATAAAACAGGAGCGGGTAATATGTCAAAAGCAGGTAACACAACTGTTGGTAATGTTACAAAAGTAGGAGGCGGCGTTCTGACAAACCTCAGCAAAGCAGTGGGCGGCGGTCTGAAGGGACTTGGTAATCTGCTGGCAGGGGGTAAAAAGTAAAAAAGACTTATTGCTATACAAGCGTATAGCAACAAAGAATTAATTTTTTAATTTGCATAAAATCGCTTAATGTTTTTATCTACACTTTCGGTGAAAATACTTCCGCATTTCACCGGTCATCGATATTCGCTCATTGTTTACCGTTCGTAATTATTTTGAGTATATTGAAAGAAACTTGTTATGACGTATTTGTGTTTTAATGTGTACATGAGTACGGAAAAAAAAGAATTGACTGAAGCGTGATCAAGCCTTAAATGAATGCAAGTAGCGGACAACTGTGAGAAGAATATAGATCCGTGTCCGTAACTGAATCTAGCGAAGAAAATAAGGGTTCATTTATATGCTACTCAAAAGCTGTCTATAAATTTCTCACGAAATGACTGAATAGATTGTCGTATAAGATAAAATAACTTCATGTATTTCCATATTTTATTAACAAACAACCGATGAAGCTTAAAGACGTTAAGGAAATATCTTCTGATGGTATAAGACTTATCACTGAATTCGGATCATGGGGAATGACAGAATCGCTTAATAAGATCAAAGAAATTGCATCAACGGTACAAGAAATTACTGACTCGTTGGAAGATCCTCAAATGGTTAGTAATATCAAAAGTATGCGTAGCACCTTTGAAGCGGTGCAGGACACTGGAGATAGAATGAAAAATGTCTTAGAACATGTGAAGGAAACAGGTATCATTGATGAAGCAAAGAATACGGCGCGCTCCGTTAGAAATAAAACGGATTCTATTAATTCAGATCAAAATTTAAAGGAGCTGATTATCCTTTTTAAGGACACGGTACGATCAGTTAAGAGTCTAGCAAATGAATTAAGAATGTTATAAATAGTTATATGAAGGAAATTACTAGGTTGTTAATTATCCTTAGATTTAGGGGCGCTAATAAGGATTTTCTCGGTACTATCATCTAAAACAAGACACAAATATCCGAATGAACGAAATAAAGAGGAGAAAACAAATAAAACTAAACGTGCGAACACGGATATCGACGTCGAAGCTACGCTAAGAAATCCAGTTTCGGTTCAATTTTACTTGATAGGATTTATCCTCTTTAACCTATCATAACTTAGCTTAACTTAACTTCTAGCATACATTTCTCGATTCGAGGAATTTGGCCAAATACTAAAAGTATACCACATCATGAAGTAAATAAAATGCTACATCCTCTACTGTTTGATCAACACCTCATTTCAGTCATGAATTTCTGTATGTTTGGTATTTCCGTTTCCATCTTCTTCTTGTTTGACATATCCTTCTCGTAAGATATATACCCAAATCCTGCGAATACGGAAAGGACTATTCCTGTCACTATATTGTGTTCGACCAAATCTATAACCGCAAAAACAAGTGTCAAGCCTGCGTAAGAAAATACTATAATCGGTAAAAAGTTACTAACTTTCTCTGCAATTTCTATAACTTCAACGACTAGCTTCATGCGATCTGGAGCCGTCTTAAGCACCTGTACTCACTATCATAACAATATTGGTCCATAAATCATATTAAGGTTATTAAACTCAATATTTAAAGCAATAAGAATTATTCGTGCGGTAGCTTGGGGACGAATAATGTTTTGTAACATAACTCTACAGTCGTTAAAAATCTATAGACAAACAAGCCTGTATCAACGTGATCGTGGAAAAAAAGGCGGTTTCAGGATGGTTTAGGTCAAAGCGTCTCGTACTTTTACCTTAGCCTTGTTTACGGTTTCCGAGCTAGGCTTACCTTTTGCATGATCTTCTTCAGTCTTTATTTTTGCTTCAGCATCCTGAGTTGCATTCTTCACCTTTTTCGCAATATCTGTCATACAGCTGCAAATAGCATACATAGTATAATACACTTTAGTCGATTTATTGTTGACAGGCCCCGGGATTTACTTTCATAAACGTTAGCGGGTGTGTTTGTCCATTTAATGAAAATTGAATTTTTGAACATGGTCGGAAGAAATTCACTGAGCTCCTGCTTTATGGTATTAAACAAACACCTGTGTAGGGTGAGTAGGATAAGTCTATAGTTAAATATCATATGTGACATAGAAGTATATGAGCTCCGATAAAGACGATCAGGTGGTTGGCGGAGAAGCAAGTGCTGATTATATGATTTCTGAAAGCGGAAAGCAGCAAGAAGAAGCGGTGGAAACAACAAAGGGAAAAAAGAGTAGTGGCTTATCATCTGTTACCGACACAATCAAAGAAAAAGTGATAGATGTCAAAGATAAAGTAGTAGAGACTAAAGATAAAGTAACAGACNNTCAGCATCCTGAGTTGCATTCTTGAGTTTTTTTGCTATATCGGTCATGTGAGCTACATATAGAATACATGATTTAATACAGTTTCATAGGCGTTGGTCGGCGAAATAATAGGCTATACACGTGGCCCCCGCCCCTGTAGTAGCATTCGATGTTGTAGTATTTTGTGCGTTCACTAGTTGAAAAGGTAATGCATACAGAAGAACGACCAAAACTACGGCTGAAGCAATAAACCCATTCAATGTTACTAGAGTTGTTGTTCTTGTTCTTTTTTTGATCTCATATCTTCCCACAATATTATTAGTACTGTCGACTTTTTTCATCAAGACTAACACTGGGATCTTAAACTATTTTTATATTTTAGCTGGCTGCCTTCGATGATGGTTGAGACTCCTTCAAAGTAAGCTAAGATAGTCTTGAATTTGATAGAGTCTGTGAAATAAAAAGGCAACCAATTTGTTCATAGGATTCTATCAGCTGAAATAGCAGCAATAACAATTAGTTAATGGAGTATGATCATTTTTCATGTTTCTAGAGATCCGTCATGGTCGAAAGCAGTACATGAAATTGAAGATTTAGGTATTCTTGTTCTTGTTCAGTGGATGCTCCAAAAC
>DAOM01000065.1:2756-2901 GCA_002501855.1 Candidatus Nitrosopolaris nunavutensis | reverse complement strand
ATACTATCTATCTATCATATACTCATGACTTCAATACTCTAAAGATGGTAAGACAAGCAACAGATGTAGGACATGAAAATAAAGGCCCAAGAGTATCCGCCGGTAATCTAGATAGGTACGTCCTTTAGTTCCATACATACTTGCT
>DAOM01000065.1:0-2539 GCA_002501855.1 Candidatus Nitrosopolaris nunavutensis | reverse complement strand
TCCGTCTCGTGGGCACGGAGATGTGTATAAGAGACAGCTTTAGTTCCATACATACTTGCTAGTTATCATGATAACCAAGCCTTCATGCTGGTTCAGGTTGTTGCTTTTTTGAAGGACATTGCATATTGATACAGAATTCCCAGGGATGTTTTGCAGCATAGAAAGTCCTGACTACGGGCCATCGGCATAAAGCACACATCTTCCCAGTAGTTTTTATTGGTCCTTTCTGTGGTAATGGGGCGGTTGCTTTGCATATACCGGAAGAATAATTAGAAGATCCTACGAGCCTCTTTTTCGTTACCCTTGATCTTACGATTTTGAGAACTCCTTTGCTACATACAGGACATGTCCCTAGCATGGTTTTTTGTAGCTGTTGTTTATTCTGACTAATTAGTACCGCATCAGTTATTTGCCTACCTATCTCAATTTCCTTTTCCTTGAATGTAATCATTGTTCCTTTTAATTTGTCTATTGCATTTTCAATTACAAGGGTACTTCTGGCTTTGCCTGATTCAATTTCTTCCAGCTGTTCTTCCATAGATCTAGTAAGATCTGTAGATACTATGCTTGGTACATATTTACGCATTGATTGTATTATTTGAAATCCGATTTCCGTAGCCTCAATTCCTCCCCTCCCATTAGTAGTACTCGCAATATAGTTTCTTTTGAACAGTGTGCTGATAATTTCAGACCTAGTCGCTTTAGTTCCAATTTTTTCTTTTTCCATTTCTTCCAATAAACTAGCTTGATTGAATCTGGGTGGGGGTTGGGTAAACTTCTTATCCATAGTCACAGCAACATTTCTCATCATGTCACCCTCATGAAGTTCTGGTAGTTCAGTTCCATTGCTAGATTTATTGATATATGGTTTGTAAAAATTCATCCATCCTTCATAAAGCATTTTCTTTCCATCAGCTTTGAAATTATGGTAGTCCTTTACAAGAATCGTGACTGTTGTGTGCTCACTTATATTTGGATCTCCAAAAGTTGCCAAAAATCTCCTGATTATGAGATCGAATAATTTAAGTTCAACGCCAGCTAGCTTACCCTTCGGTTTTTCTCCTGTTGGGTAAATCGCTGGATGTGCTGGATCAGTTTTGCTTCCTTCATTTTGAGTGAGATGGTCTCTTGCAAGAAGAGTCGCAGCAAGGTTACTATAGGGATAACCAATCTTTGAAAGGCCCGAAATGACTTTCTTATAGTTTATTGAAGTGGGCAGTTTTTGACTAGATGTCCTTGGATAGGAAATCAAAGCAGCAATGTATAGCTTCTCCGCGATCGATAGTGTATAGCTTGGGGAGAACCTGAATACTCTATAGGCTTCCTTCTGCAGATCACCCAGGTTGAAAGGAGTGGGAGCCCTGAGAGTGACCTTCTGTTTCTCTATGTTGGTAATCTTACCGTCCTGGTTTTTGCATGCATCAACTATAGAAGTAGCTTGAGATAATGTGCCTATTTTTTGTTGGTGATAATGGGCCTCAATTATATGCCCATTTTTCTCAAATTCTGCAGATATAGTCCAATATGGTTCGGGGACATGTTTTCTGATTTCCATCTCTCTGTCAACCACAAAAGCAAGAGTTGGGCCCTGAACCCTTCCAATTGAAAGATTACAATACCGTTTGCCATCATTACTGACCTTAAAAGACTGTGTGAGTGCTCTAGAGAGATTAACTCCGTAAATAAAATCAATCATATGCCGTGATCTCCCGGCTTGGGCCAAGCTTGCGCTAGGTTTCAACAAATTATCAAATGAATTTCTTATCTCTTCATCTGTCAGAGTTGAAAATTTGGCCCTTAGTGAATTATCATATTTGTTATTACAGGCATATTGCAGAATATTATAACCAATTACTTGACCTTCTTGATCATAATCACAAGCATGAACATATCTTGTAGCTTTTTGGGAAAGCAAGGATATTGACTTTATGATCTGTTCAGACCTTGTAGCTGTCGGAGCCCACCTAACATCAAACACGGGATACACACTTCGATTTCTCTTATCATCCACCAATCCGTACAAGTGGCCAATAGCAGAGCATACAACAAAGTGTTCGTTACGATGGTCTGTTGCAGCAAAAACTGGTAGTGGCCCCCTTCTTTCATTGAAGCTAGAGTTCCCTAGAGCATGTGCTATCGGGCGATCCACGCTTGGGCGGTTATTCGTTGATCACGGTCCTACTTAAGACAGATAAGGGGATTGTAGAAATGAAATATGACGAAGGTTATAGAGGTAGCGGTGCATTGAAATCCGCAGCCGACTTCCTTTCTCAGTATGTTGGGTACGCATCCTTAATATGTCGCACTCTAATCGAGTTACAGGATTCTCTGTCTACTGGCTGAGTACTTGGGTTTGCCGGAATAAAGAATTCAGAAGCAACGGAGAATTGTATAAACAGATTCCTCGGCCAAAGGTTTGTGGAATATCAAAAACCGTAAGTTACCACCTACAGTCATTTCTTGTCTTTGCTCCAGTAGTAGCGGCTGGAAGCCATCTCTATACACCGCTATCGTATATATATTGAAATGACAAAATAAC
>DAOM01000308.1 GCA_002501855.1 Candidatus Nitrosopolaris nunavutensis | reverse complement strand
CTGTCATGTTCTTTGTCATGTTAGCGCTACCGGGACTAGTCATATTGCCCTGTGCATTTGCTGCTTTGACAGTATAGAGTGCTACTGACACGATTGCGGTAAGCAGGATTGCTGCCGTTATTACGAACGTTGTTTGTTTATGCATTGATCCAGGTAGAACAGAAAAATATATGTAGGTTTTCTATATAGTTCAGGTTGTCGTATGTCTTCTATTCTGGTATTAGAGATTTATGTTTTTATTATGAACAATAAAGCTAATGAAGAGGTTCATCTTAAAAAAATAGAAAATGAGAATGTTCTTTCAACTGAAAAATCTCAATCATATCTTGATGGTATAACAGTGCCTGGAGTACATCTCTTACTACCACATTTCTATAGAAGGGGGTAGTGGAAATTGCTCTACAGATTTGATTCAATCCGGCCAACGAATTTTAATAAAGTGAAGTCAATTAAACAAAATCCAAGACCTTTTTAACGCCTCAGGAAGCAGCTTTCGTGGGGGATAAGATCGCCGGTGAAGAAACAGAAACTACAATCCTAATAGATTTGCTCACAAGGACATTTGGTATTAATTGGGTAGAACCTGAAAATATCAAAAAAAATCAATGATGGCAATGCCATAAAGTCTCAAACGGAAAGAATCATGTTTTGATTAGATCATCGGATGACCTAATATTAAATTGCAAGAAAGTGGACAAATTTAGTTTATATTCTGCATCTTGAAAATTATATATAGATAGGTTAGCTGAGAGTAAGAATTTGTTGCCGAATCTATTGAAAGAGAGGTAAGACTGCTTGCCGCGCACTTAATATGTGCCTTGACATTGACATTCCAGCCAGAATCTGACTTAAAAGTCTTATCTCAAGATAAAACATTCATGCAATCGTTACAATATAAAAAAAAATTTTGATCAAAGGTATCAGAAACTCATGGGGTCCTAGTAATTATACAAGGGATTCTCCATCTAGAGCCCTTTAGGCTTAATTTATGGTATTACTAATGTTGATCCCATTTGTCATTATATTTAAAGGAGATATTTAGTTTTTAGTTCTAATGAAAATGGAAAGTTATATTGATTGCGTTATGGATTCATTTTCGGATCTATATATCAGATGTGGATTCATCTGTCCCATACGACTTCTTGGGCTAACGCAGAAATGGCAATCATAGATTCTTCTAGCAACGAATGTACCAAGCTAATGGCAATACCACTCATTACTATGATTCAAGTGGTTGCACATGCAAGAAAATTTACAATACATTCCAGAATGACAACTTCAATATTTGTTTTCATTGAATATCTTGAATTTTCGAATAAGAAGAAGCTCCAAGCGACGCGATACATTCATCGGTATTCATGACTAATACACCTATGTTTTTTAACTCTAGTAATGCTCTATCGTAGAGAACAGATGTAGCATCTGTAGCCAGAACAATTCTGTAATCTCGCTCACTTGCTTCGTAAATGGTTGTTCTAGGACAGTTAGGAAAGTTACATCCACATACAACTACCGTATTAACATCTAGATTCTGCAAATGCATTTCCAATTTTGTATTATAAAATGCTCCCCATCTAGGCTTATACATTATCCATTCCATAGATCCAATTTGCTGAAGATTACCAGAAAGCAATAGTTTTGAATTCAGTCTAATATGAGGCGAGGGTTTAAGTTCATCCATCAATTCAGCTCCATCACTTCCAGGAATAACCAATTGCTTTCCATTTTCGATTACTTTCCTCCGACACAAATCAACACTAGATCCGTCTTTGCTGTAAAGTCTTATAACATGAACTATAGGAAGACCTACCTCTCTATAGCCCTGAACTAAACGCTTGATATATTGCACAGACGTTAACGTGCCTGGTATTTCAGCTACAGCACCTATAAGAGTAAAATCACGTTGGACATCAATGATAAGCAGTGCAGAATGTTTCCTGTCAGGAGTGATGTATTCATCGCCCATGATGTTTTTTAGCAGTTGTACATAATATGAAGATATAATATAGTTGACTAAACTAACTTACTATGATATTTGAAGTTTGTAAGACTTTAGATTATAGACATATGAATACATTGTGGCATATTTGACTTACTATCCTATCCTATTTTGGGTTAGTTTATGAGAGTTCCCGATTCCTTCACATGTAATACGCGTCTATTGCGTTAACATCTTAATATGACGAATAAATGCGTGGTATCGATTGAGCATGCTTCCTACTAAGCCAGGATAAAACAATTGTTATAGTAGTAATTATATGATATAATTTACGGCATCTAGAATGAATACTGAAGACTTTCTTGGATGGTATGATGAAAACAAACAATTGTATAACGAATTAACAGAATTCGTCAAAAAAGCCATAGAAAATATTTTAGACAAAGAGGGTCTAGAAGAAGGAATCGAATATGCTTTAGTGAATTCCAGGTTGAAAACCCGCTCGAGTTTTCTTCAAAAAATGTATAGAGAAGACAAGAAAGGTAACCGAAAATATTCTTATCCAACACAGTTAACTGATATTGCAGCGGCAAGAATTGTAGGTTATCTGTTGTCCGATCTTGATAGTCTTCACTCAGTCGTCAAGAGGTACTTTGATATTGATGAGGAGATGACGGTCAGGCCGTCTGATAGACTTAAGGAAGATCAAGTAGGATTCAGATCAACAAATTATGTAGCCAAACTTAGAGAAGAAACTTTTGGCAACGATCCTCAATATCAAAAATTTAAAAATATACATTTCGAGATACAAGTCCTGACAATACTTGATTTTACCTGGTCACAGATTCAGCATGACAGAGTATACAAAACGACTGCAGAATTTCCAAAAGGTAGTGATATCCGAAGAAAATTTATAGTATTATCTGGTCTGTTCGAGATAGCCGATGATTATTTTAATGCGTTATCAAAGGAAGTAAAACAATACGAGAAGACGTTAATTGAAAAAATAGAAAAAGAAGAGTTAGAAGATTTAGTAATCAGTCCCCATTCTTTAAGGCTGTATCTACAGGAATTCCATGATACTCCTGGGATTACGCCCTATTTTGCAGTAAGTGACAATGTTTTAGATGAATTACGTGCAATGGGAATAAATAAGATAAGCCAATTAGACAATATTATCCCAAAAGATTTCAAACAAAGATATATGAAAATATCGAAAAGAACGGATCTTGTGACTTACACCAGTATTATACGAGACATTTTGGTAATACGTTATCGTAAACAGTATTCAGAGAAAGCATATAGACCAGATTACTACAACACCTATGACCGTCATGCTTATAGGGTGCATAAAGAGTTTGGAGTAGATTTTGAAGATTTGCCAGAGGGTGTTCAGTATGATGATGTACCTGATTACGATTAGAATGGATCTAGATAATCATAAGTC
>DAOM01000184.1 GCA_002501855.1 Candidatus Nitrosopolaris nunavutensis | reverse complement strand
GCGATAAGCCGTATAGTTAATGCTTTATTATATAAGTATGATGTTACTCGCCTTCTCGCCATCTCAATGTAATTACCGACAACTGTCTCGCAATGTGGGACGCTCGTACGAACTGACTGTCATGGCCAATAAACAAAAGAGACATCTAGCTCCAGTGGTTCTATCGGTAGATGATGGGTAGACTCCCCGGAAGCTCTCGTGTATTTATATTCTATGGTCTCTTGCCATGTGCAATCTAAAGGCGGACTCGTTGTTAAATTCCTCGTCACATGTTATGCATAAATAAGTCGTATTTTTATTGTGCATTTCGTCTGCATGTCTCAAGAGTTCATCTCGATCTTTGAACGAACTCCCACATCTTCCACATCCATATTTTCTTTTGCCGAACAATTCTACCTCTGATTTAGTGGAATTTTTTTATTTAACAATATTTATATTTATATATTTAACAATTGCATATATCCTGGCTGTTATAGAAATGGCATTAATGTTGGATTTAGATAGCTTTCAAAATTTGCTTCAGTAATTTACTTTATTTTCTTCAACTTTGTATAAAGAAGTGGATCTAATTTTCTTGCTTTGTCAAAGCAATCCTGTGATTTCTTGAGCTCTCCGAGCATAGATAAAGCCCTACCCTTGTTGTACCAGGCTTTGGCATAATTTTCTCTACATTCTATGGCCTTGTCAAAGCATTCAATTGCTTCGTTCAGCTGGTTAGACCTAATAAGGCTCAATCCTTTGTTATGCCATGTGATCGCGTTTTTTGGGTCGATTTCGATTGCTTTTGAAAAAGATACTAGAGCTTCTTCTGTTTTCCCTTGCTTATCTAAAATCAACCCTCTGTCTCCCCATGCAAAGTCATTTTTAGGATTTATGCCTATAGCCTTGTCAAAACATTCAATTGCTTTATCAAGGTTGTTTGAATTCGCCATGTCCTCACCATATTTCACATACTCATCAGACGCTTCTTTCCTACTAACCACCTTGTGCTTTATTGTACTATTATCTTGTTCTTTCTTTGAAAACCAACCAAATACCATAATTCTAAATCACTTGATAAAATAAACGCTACAGACAAAAGATCCGGCACTCATTTCGGAGGTTCTTGGCCTTCTTTATACAACTGATCATCCATTTTGTCTCCCTTTAATCCTATCGTGCCAAGGTACAATAAAACGCCACTTGCAACTAAAATGGCAGCAAATATGCCATATACAACTGTAAGATCCACGTTTTTCAGTCTTTTGCTAGTTATTTAAATTTTTAATAGAAGATCTTGACCGACAGTACTAATATCCCGATGAAGAGGCATTTATATCAAATTTCAGATGCACCATCGTTCGATCAATATGCTTAAGAAATAGTTATCAACTATAAGATAGCGATTAAGACATGGGAGCAGAGTTCTATGGTGAATCATACAAAGGAAATGATGAACCTATATTTGGGGGCATACCCACATTTTTGAAATTACCTTGGCTTAGAAGTCATGAAGAATTGAAGAAAGTTAGGCCCGACGTAGCTATCATCGGAGAACCGTTTGACTTTGGTACTACAATACGTCCTGGTGCAAGATATGGTCCAAGAGCGATTCGTGCTGCTTCGACAGTACCTTCCCCGCCGTATGAGCACTTCAATATTGAGACAGGCATGGATCCTTTCGGGGTTTTCAAAACTGCAGACTATGGTGATGTAGTTGTCTCACCTGGAGATGTCGTAGAGTCACTCAAAAGGATGACTGACAAGGTAAAGGAAGTACTTGATATCGACGGACTTCCAGTCATGCTCGGTGGTGACCATTCAGTCACATTTGCAAACGTTAGAGCGTTTGCCAAAAAGTACAAGAATATTGGGATGATTCATATCGACACCCATGCTGACTGTGCCCCGCAAGGACTGTGCGGTTTCAAGTACGACCATGGAGCGCACATCAGGAGAATTATGGAACTAGGCTGCCTAAAAGGGAAGAACTATACTCTAATCGGTCCGCATGGATACTGGCCTGGACCAGACCTTTACAAATGGATGGCAGACCAAGACTTCCAATGGTTTACCATGTTAGATGTGGAAGAGTTAGGAATTGACCAAATCGCAAAGGAGGCAGCTGATAGGGCCAATGATAATGTTGATGCAGTCTACATCAGCTGGGACATTGATACATTTGATCCGGCATATGCGCCGGGAACAGGGGAACCAGAACCAAACGGATTAACATCGCGGGAAGGAATGAGATTGATGCGTTTGTTATCAACCTCATTTGATCCAGACAGGTTTGCGTTCGACCTAGTAGAAGTCGCGCCAAATTACGATGTGAGTGATCAAAACTCGTACAACGGTGGAATTACGTCCGGATTAGCCAACAGGCTAATTACAGAGCTTCTCGCAGGATTGGCACTAACAAAGAAAGGCGAGACGGAGGGCAATCCAGTAAGACCAAAGCTCTATAGAGGTACAGGACATACTTATGACTTTGGCAAGCCGAGAGCTAAGGCGCCAAAGAGAAGGCGATGATTTTAATTAAAGCAGAGGTGAAGGGAGAATCAGATGTCCCTCCTTTTACTAGAGTCTTTGAATACCGCGATAAATTCGATGAACAAATATTTTTTGATTCACTAGAAATAACCAAAGATAAACTTGCAAAGAATTTGAGAATTAACACAAACGAATCGCTAGCACTTTATTGTGGGTATGTTGTTGACCAATTGCGTGCTCGCGTATCAATTGAAAATATTGAGAACAACGCAGCAAAGATACTATTACCTGATAAAGTCATGATAGGAGTACCCGAAACCCTAAGAAGAATTTCCTTCGAAGTAATTCTTGATAATTTTCCAAAAAAGAAATTATCTTTTCACGAGCCTATTCCAACTATCCGCTACACAATGGCAGTGTAGCGATAAGAGGGACGGATTAGTTCGCTTTCAGGATATTATTGCCAATAAAAACTATAAAAACTATAAAAACGTGTAGTCTCAATTCGGCATAAACAAGGTCAACTACATGAGCATCTGGGCCGTGTTACAGCGAGAACTGAATAATTCTATCTCGTGTCCTCCCTTCCATTCCTCTTAGTAGAAGTGATGCGCTGGTCGTTGTTGCTTCCCTAACCTGTCAAAGTGGTGATCATGTTTTCCTTCGCCTCCTGCATGTGAATGCTGAGTCCCGTTTGCGTGAGTGTGAGTATACATAGCAGGTTTAGCCATTAGCACATCGTCGACGCGAATCAACAGAGTAGTCACTTCGACAGCTGTTTTGATGATCTGTTCCTTGACAATAGATGGTTCTATGACACGTTGAGAATAAATTTCTGCCACCTTCCTTCCAATTGCGTCGATCCCAATCCAGCGGACGATTTTGTTTTTGGAGGTTGAAGAATTCTGTTTTTGTTTTGATCTCAACTGAGCGAGGGTATCAACCGTATTCATACCTGCATTTCTGGCAATAGTCAGCGGTATTTCTTCTAGTGCTGCAGCAAATTTCTGAAGTACAATTTGCTCTCGCCCGCTAATAGAACTGGCTTTTTTTCTAACATTGGTCGCAATAAGCATTTCTGCAGATCCGCCGCCGCCCACAATAGTTGGCTTAACTATAAAATTCCTGATGACTGCAATTGCATCTAATACAGAGCGGTGATATTCATCAAGTAACCTCTTTGAACCTGCTCTGAGTAGGATGGTCATAGCTTTGGGGTTTTTGCAACCCTCGACAAACACCATTTTATCACCTCCTACAAATTTTTCGTAGACTCTCTCAGCATACCCAAGGTATTCAGGGAGGATAACGTCACTGCTGAGGTCTCTGATCACCTCGGCACTGGTCGCCTTTTTAAGCCAGAGCATATCATTTTCCTTTACCCGCCTGATCGAAATTATACCTGCTTTAGATAGACAGTTCTGTGCAGAAGCGTTGATTCCTTTTTGTGAAATTACAACAGTAGCTCCAGAACTAATAATACGCTGAACTTTTAAGCTCGTCATGTGGATCTCCTTGTCAAGATATGATTGAATTTGATATGGCGAAGTAATATTGATCTCGGCGTCGGTCCTCGTTCGTTTACTTTCTAATTCTTCGTCTACCAGGAGAATCCTTGCATTCTCAACTGACCGGGGCATTGCAGAGTTATCTATTGTTTTGTCAATTACAACACCATTCACAAGCCGGGTGTCTGAAGTGTTACCAATTTTTTCTTCTATTTTTATGTTATTAGCTTCAACCGTATTGTTTGCAAAATCCGTGACTGCATATAGGGCGTCTACCACCAGTTTTGCAGCCATGTTTTCTTCGAATGAAGTATGAGATATCATCTTTGGTCTCAAACACGTAGTAGCAAGTCCTTGTATCACCTCTCTGTTGTAATTCGTGAATCTTCTTGCTATATTTTGCAGACTTTCTAGAGAAATTTGTAACCCGGTAAGATAGCCCTCTACGATTGTCGTCGGCGCAATGCCCATATCCAGTAATTCCTCAGCTTTCTCAACAAGTGCTCCGGCCAAAACTACCACAGATGTTGTACCGTCTCCTACTTCATTATCTACTGCATTTGATGCTTCTATCAGAACTTTGGCAGCTGGATGTTCGACATCAATTTTCCGTAATAACGTTGCGCCATCCTTTGTGACTGTAACTTCCCCTAAAATATCAATAAACATTTTTTCCGTTCCTCGTGGACCTAAAAGATTTTTCACAAGATCTGCAATCAATCTGGCAGCAAGCAAATTGTATCTTCGAGATTGTTCTCCCTGAGTCCTCTTTACGCCTTGACCAAATAATTGCTCTGTACTGTTATTCATGATTTCCAGCAGTATAGGATCGGTTTTGCAATTATATTAATATGATAGCCATAGGTCAGCAAGTCGCTGGATGTCGCGGTATCAACATTACAATAAAACATTTTTTTGGTACTTCACAGAATAAGAACACGCATATAACTATAACATTTTTTTTTGTTAACTGGTTAGAGTTATAGCTAGCGAACATACCATCTCTACTCCTGACACGATCGATACCCATCCACACTTTATTTCTTTACAACGAGTAATTGAAGCTATCTATAGCAGCACAACGACGATGGTTGGCGGAGGTACTGGTCCTGCTAATGGCAATAAAGCAACAACATATACACAAGGACCCTGGAATCTCCATAGGATGACGGTAGAACTTCCTCTTAACTTTGGTTTTCTTGGCAAGGGGAATGACTCGCTAGAACCTGCATTGATCGAGCAAATTGCAGCTGGAGCTTGAGGGCTAAAACTGAACGAAGACTGGGGTGAACACGCACAGGATACTATGAAAATTGCCGGCAAAAAAAATATCCTCCCATCCTCGACCAATCTTACTAGGCCATTTATCGTTAATATGTTAGTAGAACGCCTGGGTATGATGGTTTGTCACCACCTTGATTCCTCTGCGCCAGAAGATGTTCCATTTGCTGAATCTAGAATTAGATGTGAAACTATCGCTGCAGAGGACATGACATTGGGGCATTGAGCATCTATTGTTCCTGCAGTCAGGCAATGGGTAGAGTAGGCGAAGTTGCCACAATGGCATGGCAGACTGCTGATAAAACGAAAAAGATGACAGGTAGATTAAGGAATGAAAACGTACGCAATGATAATCTTTGCGTTAAACGGAATTAGCGCACGGAATTTCAGGTTATGTTGGTTCGGTAAAATCAGGTAAAATTCCTGACATTGTTATCTGGAGCCCTAAAAACCGGTTATCGAAGAAACTGGCACTCCAAAAGAAACTGTTTCCGGTGAAGAGTTGCAGAAAAACAGGCAAAAAATAGATGGTACATAATTCTCTAACCCCAAAAATCCAAATTGATCCTGTTATTTACACAGTTATAGTGAATGATAAGTTGGCAACAACAGAACCTGCAGAAAAATTGTCATTGTCCAGACTCTATAATCTGACTTTTGGTGGTTAGCCAGCCTGAATCAGCCAATAATTTTTTATAGTCACTGGTAGACATATTCCATCAGCAATGGCTTCAGTGAATACAAACGAAGACGTTGAAAAAGCTGCCAAGAAAGCAGCGGAAGCGCTGTACGGGACCGATATCAAAGACTTTAAAGTCAGAGTCGTATTCCCATTTCCATCCGAGCACAAAAGAGATTCCTGGGACGTCCAAGTGACTTTTTTGTCAAATGGTGTTCAATATACAGTTGATCTCATGATAGATGAAAAGAATGGACAGATCACTAATGCGAGGCTCATTGACAAAATGACTCCGCTCTAACTTTCTTTGTTGAACTCAGAAAATTTTGGCAGCAGGAAAAGAGGGCTTTGTGTAAGTTGCACTGGGCACAGGAACCATCATCTTGCGCGAGGCATATGGGTCTTTACACAATCTTCAGCCAACGGGAGAAATGGGCTAGATAATGTGAATGTGTTTAGTTAAATCTTGACTGGTTCTTGGACGACAAACGCTTGTTCCCACGTTACAGTAAAGACGGGATCGGGGCACTAACTATTGCAGGGCAATTTTGTAGTTGTACATGTGTACCCACAGATATCATAACGCACAATCTAAATATTTGCTGAACCAAAAATAATTAAACGCAAGATCTACATATGTAGCGTGGCTAAAAAATCTGGACGCAATGGCGCCAGCCTAGATGGTCTGTGCGTTCAGATACTAAAAATGGACCGTTCGATTAGATTCGCAGGTATCGCCAACAAAATGGGAAAAACGATTAAAACTGCATATCGAAAGAAATCGGACCATTTATTGACTGAAGATGAATCCGATTTATCAACGATTGAATCTGTATTGAGAATGACGACTAGGGGTGACCTGCAATCGAAGCTTGGAAAACCCATTTATTCGTTTACATTGTATGAAAAAGTAAAACGAACCACGATACTATTGGACAATGACGAATATCCAGTGCTGATGGTCTCATTTAATATCGAAGCAGATCATGACTCATTAATAAAAAATAAATTATTGCCACTTCTGAAAAGGTGGATCGAATAAACAACTTTACACGTGCAGACCCCGGCTCAAGACCATACAGACGCATAAATCAATTACAAAACTTAAAGTTATACGTAATAAAGGCTAGGACAAAATCGAACCATATATTTGTCAAACAGTTTCTTTTCTATGGAATGGCAATAAAAAAAAGATGTCAAATGTGAACTAATGTAATACTGAAGGTTCGGTTACAGCGGGCAGCTTGTTCAAGAAACTATCAGTTTAAAGAGTGGGTGCTAATAATTTAACATCAGATTTAGTTTAAGATACTAAATCCAAAGTCATCTTTGGAGTTAAAGTATTGCGTTTTATAATCATGACTCCCGGTATTGGGTGTTCGGAAAGTGAGATGAAATATTACCTTAGTAAATGCTCTTGTGATGTAAAAGCGCCCCGGATTCAATCTTACTATATCAGTGACTCACTGAATATTAAAGACTGAAAATTCTTCTTGACTGGGCTACGTACTACACTGGTCTGATACTATACCTGTCTCTTATACA
>DAOM01000157.1 GCA_002501855.1 Candidatus Nitrosopolaris nunavutensis | reverse complement strand
ATGTGTAGCCATAGGGTTTAGCTTCCGGCGGAAAAATAGGTGGAACTCTCCCAAGAACCTCAGTCAAATAAACACTTCCATAGATAATAGAAATAGCTGACATTGGTTCCTAGTTGCCATAGATACACGCTTTTTGAAATGACGGCCTCCTATATTCAACATATTCTATTAAGAATGTTAGCTCATTAAACACCTTAAGGTCAGGTGATTACTATGCGATGTTGAGCGTATAGGTCACCGATGACGTGAATGGCTTCGGGTTCGCAGTATGATCAATGCCTGTTCCAATTATCTGTAATGTGTGACTTCCAATGGAAAGGCCTCCTTCGTCAGTCTTCTTTATGAATAACCAATAACCATCACTGGCTGCGTCAGTATTTACTGCATTTGGACCAAAGAAGTTAGGACCGGTAGGAAGCTCCAACATAAAATTGTAATATACCCTTTGCAAGTCTACAGCGGTGCCATCGATTACAGCCAACTGACTTGTTACTTGATTGATAGCCAAGTTAGCTTTGTCACGCAACTGCCCGATACTGGCCAGCCCTGGATTTTCTATAGAAGTACTCAGCTTATTGATAGGAGCGGCCAATATGGCCTTGCTGTTGCTTATGCTTATGCAAGTACGATTGATACCGCCCGGATCTCCTGGTCCTCCGTCCTTTTCCAAAAAGCCCGCCAAAAAGAACACGTTGGGGTCGGTTTGCGATAGATCGCAACTTGCACTATTAGCCGAGGCTTGTTGAAAGCCTGTAAGCCATGTCCAGAATGCGGCTGTCCACTCGCCATAGGTTTTGGTATAAATAAGATCACCGGGTGCCCAGGTGGCTACCATGGGATTACTCATGAAACTTTTCAACACGCAGGTACCTAATATCTTCTTCTGGTACTTTTCGTGAAAAGACGGCGCCGCTAAACGTACTTATTAGTCGCGGTTGAGGAAACAATATTTCCTTGCTAGGTAGATTGCATAAAGTCATGAAATGCAATTCAGGTTAAACACCATTCATGCCTAGATTCGACTACTTATGAATAAACCAGAAGTAAAAGTGCGTAATCCTGGATCAGCTGCCTCTAGAAATATTTATTTATCTACTTTTCTTTATATGAAAGATCATGAGTAGAATTTTTGTGTTGTTACTTGGTTTTGTTACAAGGAATATGACACTCTCGCAATACAGTACGAGCGGACAGACCGGTTGGAACTAACTGGCAAACCATAATTATAGAAAAACGCTCCACATTATAATGCTAATGACCAGAAGATTAGATTACTCGAGGTCTGTGAGGTTCCATCCGAGCAGATGCTCATCCGAATAGAAAGCCTCGGCAGGCTTGGTACACCCAAGGAGATCGCGAAGGCCGTGGTGTTTCTAGCATCAGAGGATAGCAGCTACATCACGGGGACGGAATTGTTTGTGGATGGCGGCATGGCACAAGTGTAGGCCGTTACTAGCCTAGGGGCACGGCACAAATGATGGTCTTGATATTTTGGCAAAAAAAAGACTAGGATAGTTGCTACGTTCTACAGGACCTGAGCCCAAAATCTAGCTACGGCCAATTTAAGGTGGAACTGAATGAATATTTATCAAGAAATACTTATAGAATTAATAACAGCGGCAGTGTATATTACATCGTCGAATCCAGACTTGGTAAAGAATGCTGCATCGGTTTAAGACGTTGATAGTAGTCTTTATAAGCTTGAATAGTTGGTAACACTTTGTTCTATTTTACTGCTTTCGAAGAACCAGGTTCGTGGATGAGACTCGGCTGAATTTTCATTTGCATCCCTCTGAGCCCCTATCAATTTTCCATTCGAATCCATGAAGCTTACGCTCGAGCAATAGCGGAATTCATCATCGCATTATCGGCACTCCATACTATGCACATACAGAATATAATGACAAAACGGATCCAGAGGATGGTCTTCCAGATGAGAATGTTAATGCAATAGATGAAATTCCGGTCTATTCCATCAACAAACCCAAAGACGAATCTCTTGCTGTCCTGAAAATACTACGCAACGTTAAAGGATCACAAAAGATGATGAGGAAAAACAGACTTCTAGAACAGCTAGAAGAAGCAGGCCTGGTAGACAAAAACCTATCAGGCGCGGCAAAACACAGCAGGCTTGAGAGTTTGCTAAATCCTATAAGCATTGCAGGAGGATTAGACAATCCATTGGTAGAAGTTGAGTACAAGGGCAGACAAAGCAACGTCATCCTTACGACACAAGGAGAAAGTACATTAAATATATTTGCAGAATAAAAAGGCCAATATTACAATTAAATTTCTTTTTTAGACGTTATTACCTATGATGTCGTAGCTATACTATACGGGTATCTGCATGGAGACAATATCGAAAAGATATTGTCACTATCGCAGTCAAGCTTTTTTATCGTAGTCTTGTACGTAACTAAGTCAACCACCTTGAATTTCATTTATTTAGCTATTGAGAACCAGATTCTGATAGTATTTAGTTATATGCAAAAAAGCAGAAGAGAGAATTTAGTACAACAATCACTTATACACGTACATAGTTACGCTTGTTAATTCAAATACATAATAATGAGCAAAACACATGATAACTAATCGTAGTACAAGTAACGAATCCATGTAAATACTTAGTCGTC
>DAOM01000294.1:1281-7770 GCA_002501855.1 Candidatus Nitrosopolaris nunavutensis | reverse complement strand
AAAGATGTAAAAAGATTGATTAGCAAGTTGCAATATGCGCCACAAAAAAGCGACAAGGTGGCACTACTTCTTGAAGAATTGCATGATATTCCTCCGGGTATTGCGAGACTAGTTGCAAGGAATATATGCCTGGATATTCCGAAGGTCTTATGACTTTCTGAACATTCTTTATGATGATAATGGATTATTGAGCCCTGAAGTATGACCGATTCTAAAATCACCCGCAAGAAATATCGATGAAAAGTAGCAGCTAAGATTGACACCTCTGACTTGTTTTTGAAATGTAATACAGGTTACATATATCTGCACTGTGAAATCACAGCATCCTTACAGAATGTGCAAACCGCAGCGGTAGGTAAGATAAGCGTTACCTACTTTGCAGATACTTACTACCACTCTTTAATATCTCATGCTGTCTTATATAAGCAATGAAAGCTGTTCAAATTAAGAAGTATGGAGGCAGCGAAGTGGTAGAGACCAACCAAAGTGCCCCTGAACCAATTGTATCTGCAGGAAAGGTTCTAGTCATCGTAAAAGCCGCTGGCGTAAATCCTGTCGATTGGAAAATTCGTGAAGGTAACATGCAACAAATGATTCAACTCCAATTCCCATCAACCTTGGGCATGGATTTTTCTGGGGTTATCAAACAGGTTGGAGAAGGGATTTCAGCTTTCAAGCAAGGAGACGAAGTATACGGGCAGGCTGCGGTAATTACCGGTGGCTCAGGAGCGTTTGCAGAGATGGCTCTAGCAAATGGAGAAACTATCGCACATAAGCCAAAAAGTCTAAGTCATGCTGAGGCCGCAGGTTTACCGGTTGTGGGCGTTAGCGCTTGGCAGGCCCTAGTAGAAAATATCGGACTATCAAAGGATCAAAAGATTCTGATTCATGGTGGCGCAGGAGGGATAGGATCTATTGCCATCCAACTTGCAAAACACCTAGGCGGATATGTAGCAACAACAGTAGACACAAAAGATAGGCAGTTTGTCCAAGAATTGGGTGCGAACCAAATGATAGACTACAAGGCCCAGAATTTCGAAGATATACTGCATGACTATGATGCAGTCTTTGATACTGTAGGAAGCGAAACGTACACAAGATCTCTCAAAGTGTTAAAGAAGGGCGGCATAATTGTTTCCATGCTAGAACAGCCAAACTCGGAACTAATGAACCAATATGGAATCAAAGCAATATTTCAATTCACTCAGGTGAACGGAGAACGATTGACTAAAGTGGCACAATGGGTGGATCAAAATAATATAAGGGTAAATGTTGAGAAGACGTTTTCGCTGGATGAAGCAGGTAAGGCGCTTGATTACCAAAAGGATGTACATCCAAGAGGCAAAATCGTCTTAGTGGTTTCAAAGAGATAAGCACAATTCAAACCTTCACAACGATATTGGCAGTAGCACAACAATACCATTAAACCATAATGGAATTGTAGGAGGTATGATAAACAAATGAACATTTATTTTTTAATATGCGAATCGTGTTATCTAGTTGCCTCAATAATTCAGAATGATAAGGGAGAAAAAATGCCCGGTAAATGGTTGCAAAGGTAAAATCTACATATTAGAAATAATGGGCTTAAAATAATGGCCTGGATAATGAGTGAATTTCCTTCACTGTCTTTTAATTTGAAGGAAAGTGTAGCATTAAGTGATATCTCTTAATGACTCTCTCTAGTTTGTGCATACAATAATAATCTTGAAGTATTGAATATCGTAAACTTGATTCGATACAGTAATTTGTCTCACATATTTGGGAATCATTATAGGTCATACACATGCAGATTAACTAATTAATTTGGAATACAATATAGATTTTAGTTAACCGATACCAAAGATGGTTCAAAGGCTGATTTATTTGAATTCTCTTAACTTGGCCTTTCCTTTCTAAATCATGTAGAACCTTGTCTATAGTTTGTGGATTGTAAAGAGATTCTCTTACTATCTGGTCATAGGTCAGCGTCTGAGTTTCTATGATTGATAATAATTCTCTCTCACATGGTACGAATACTTGTTTGTCCATACATTTGCTTACAAATAAGATAATTACCAGTACCCCATACTACCATATCAGACTCTTCTAGACAGCTAGAACACGTTGTCAAGGTAAGTGAGTTATTCCATTGCTAGTATGAATTCTAAATCCATTAATAATTTCCGAATGATGGTTCACAATTATCTCTGAATGGGGATGGAAATGGAAGGGAAAGGGCAAAGGTAATTGAAAGTTAGAGTTCACATTATCATTGAAACATTGGTCTACTATGAATAAAGGTGGAGGATCTTTATGAGTATCCGAGATGCATTTGTAGAAAGCGTTTATCTGACTATCAAGTGTGTGGCTGCCTGTATGTACTGTCTCTTGGATTACTCCGCTATCGCTACTGGCTGAAGCCAGGCCTGGTCCTATTGTCCCTAACACTAATAATGTTAGGATACTAGGCACAATTGACTTTGTGTGTTGAAACATTACCTTCTTTCATGGTGAGTCGTAGATATCAGTTTTCCGTTCACCCATACTGGTTCGCATTGAGGAATTGGAGATTGTTGTGGTTTAAAAAATTCCTCGATTTGATATACAAGTAGGTGACAGGATAACTCCCATTGTTGTTGTACTTTGTGCGATGAAAAACAAGAGCCTCCACATTGGCTTTGCTAATCACAACATGTGAATTTTGGAAAACTCTTTACAATAGGGCTGCCTTCTTATTGATTCGGTCAGTCTACTCATTTTTAAAATGACGCTGAGGAGGAAAAGTCGATTAAACTACAGGCGACCGATGTTTAAGAATAGAATAATATAATGAAATTCAATGCAAAACAGCGAAGGAAATTAAAGGGTGTATTCTGGAATCATACGAAGACACTATCACCGAATTACTTTCTTATGAATTATAATCATGATAATGACCTATATCCAAATATCTTTCCTGTTATAATTCTTCAATTCAAAAATGATAATCAAAAACAATCCTACCTATACTCCATAGAACCTTCACTGCATTCATACCTTCACTCGAGTTTTAAATGCGTTAATGCTCACGAAATACTTGTCTTTCTCAACTTATTTCATTTTCTAAGAAGTTAGATTGTGCCAGCTACCGGAGGCATAAAAAATTTCGATACCTTCGTCATTCTTATTACCATTATTATTGGTGATGTGATTATCTAATCTCTTTTGTTCCTGATTCAAGAATGCTGTCTCTTCCCTTTTCTCACTCAAAGATGATTCGTACACGTTGACAGTTTCCCTTAATTCATCTATTCTTTTGGTCAAGATTAGTACGTCGTTAGTACATTTGGCCTTTTCAAGTTCCAAGTTATTTATTTGGGTACTAAGGTATTCAACTTTATCTTGAAGATATGGTAATTCGTTATTGTTAGCAAGTTTCAGCACGTTAATTATTTCTTGTTCACCGATCCGTTGTTCTTCCACTATCTTGTGTAACTTTAGAAGTGACGGTAAGGAATGTTTATTTTCTTCATATACCACATTTAATTTGTGCATACGTTTGAGTTCCCAAAATTCTCGATATATTGCATGTACCTCGTCAGGAGGAATATCTAATGCTATTACAACTTGTACAGGTGTCTTACCCTCTGAAAATAATTTGAAGGCTTGTGATTGTTTCGACTTGTGTTCGTTATCATCAATTTCCTCCTCATCAGTATGTCCTGCTTCTCTTTCTACCTCTGCCTTGACCTTGTCGGTTATGACTCTTATGTCACGAAACGACATATGTGTTCGTTCGGCAATTTCTCTGCTTGTCTTATCCTGTTTGTAAAGTTCTATAACGTATTGTTCTTTTTGGGCCCTAGTCATATTTGATAACGACGTCATTATACATAATAATACACACACTCGTTGATAGCTTTTTCCCTGTTTCCATCTGTTACCCGTATATCTCGACTTGCTACCGTGGTGTTTCCATCTGTTTTCAGCTGCTTCTCTCTGTTACCGGAAGGATCGAACTGTGCGGGAAGTACCCAGCCCTATGTACTTTAGAAAAATAAATTAAATCGTAGAAAAAAACTGGCAAAATAGGATCCATTCTAATATCCTGAATCACAGATCCGGGCACATTATCTCAAATCTTCAATATAACGACACAACAGATAGACATAAGGTATATTAGAGGTCCTTCACAAGGCCTGCTATAAATATAAGAGAATTAGTCGACATATTGGACCACTAATATATTCATTAGAAACTTTACAGTCTAAATCGTTCGCTCATGTATTGAAGTGACAGATATTCATCTTTTGTCTATATCAAAGAATTATTATGAATGGTATATAGGATTTAGTTAGGGACAAACAAATCATCAAATCCAATATGCCAATTCTTTGTAAGAAAGAATATTAGTGGACTTATGACGCTAAATTAGCATTGCTAATCACAAGACTACAATTTAATGCAAAATGATACGGTGAAAGGAATCAAAGCAGTGAAGGCTTTATGGAGAATACCCCATACTAATAATCATAGGGCTGTGAGTGAGAAACAAGGTCTTTGGCTGACGCCCACTCCCACTTTCAGAGGTTGGCATTTAATGTTTTTTGCAAGCGTGAAACAGGTACTGTTTTGTGTCTAATGACCTAAACCAAGATCCCTTCTTTACTATAGGAATTCGATAAACATTCGATAGTGTTGGCATATTTTTGTAGATCTCCTCATACTGGTGAATAAAATTATGGGGTGCTGCGTTCCATGGTTTTTTTTTCATACCAATCAATACTAATTATATGCTCGTTTGACATATCGACAATTTTAATCATGATTTTCTCAATTTCTGATGGTAATACGTGCATAAGAACTTCAGACGATATGACCAAATCGTATTTTCTTTCATTTTGAAACGACTGAATATCAGAAACAATAAAGCTAAGTGGATTATGTTCTTTTGTATCTATCGCCGCTTTAACGAATTCTTTAGCATTTTCTATTTGATCTGGCGATAGATCTATAGCGATATATTCCTATGCCTAAAGAAGGCATGGCTAGGATATACCATTGCAAAGAATAAAAGTGAAGATGACAAAATGGTATATTATGCATCAGTTATTCAGAAATTGCAGAAAGAATTAGGATACACTACCGGCATAGCAAATTTTCCACATCTAGATATTGATGAAAACATAACAAAGGAAAAATCTAACTGAAGCGAAAAGAAGTTGGATAATGGCAGATAGTCAAGATCCCTAGTAACCTAGTAACAGCGCAAATTACAAACAAGTAGCAATTACTTACCTTTTACTCTGATTATGTCTCACTTGCAGTACAAACAATAATCGAATTATCATATCTGAATTCTCCATTCTCATATTACAATGATGATCAAATTCCTCTTTAAAATACTATGCAATTCTTGTTTTCTGTTTTTCGATATGGCCTAAAAGATAGTTTAGACCACTTTTTGTATGGTTTGAAAATATTGGTGTGGACGGGGGCTTTTTCTTTACTGGGATATCGCTGTGTCCAACCCACCGGCTAAATTGATGTAGTCATCCTTTAGGCGTCACTTCTTGGTATTCTCTATTTTTGACAATGCCTTGAATAGTTCTTCTATCTTGGGTATCATCAGTTTCATATCTTCATTATTAGATACTAAACTTTGCAGTTGTTCTTCAATTTCCTTACTTTTTGCTCTGACATCAATCATCTCACCTCTTACATTGGAGAGACTATTTTCTATTTTCTTATGCTCATCCTTCAAGATTTCATCAACGAACGAATTAATGAAAACGAGAAATTTTTGCAATGTTTCTGGATAGAGTATCTCATTTGCTGGCATTGATATCGCACGATTATAATCTCTTTTCGGAAAAAGTTCAATCAGCTTTTGCATTATGTATTCCCAGAATCTTTCGCTTCCAACAGCTGTGAGTACTGCATCTAGTTCTACTCTTCTCGTTCTCACAAATTGTTTGTCTATAACATCATCGTCAAATTTGTCTAGGAAGTCATAGTTTTTCAGATGACATTTAGACCTTATTGATAACTCATCCCTTGATAGTCCAAAATACTCTAGAGTTTTCTCGTCGATGCCTATTCGTGGGATATCCACTCCACTTCTTAACACACTTGCAACGATTAAGAGTCCATAGTCTTCATAGTCAGTCAAAATAGCGGCATGTCCTCCTGATGCTTCTATTGCCCTCATCAAGTCTTTACCATATTCTGTCAAATTACCTATCGTGTTTACCAAAGCTACGCCATACTTATCCGCATACTCAGTAAGAACTTCGGCTATAGGCATCTTCTCCACAAACAAAATATCTGTCCCTTTCTCCGCAAGATGCCCTATTGCATCAAATCGGACATTGCTCCAAGTACCATCGAAATACATAGTCGCTCTAGCTCCAGCAAATATTCCTAATGATTCTCTTGTGACGCCTAGTTTTTGACAAACCCTTATAATTAATTTCTTGATCCATCCTCTACTGGCCTTAACATTATACTTATCCATAGCGGGGGTAA
>DAOM01000294.1:0-893 GCA_002501855.1 Candidatus Nitrosopolaris nunavutensis | reverse complement strand
TTCTTTAGTGAATATAAAACCAGCTGCGCGAAAGGTTTGTATCGAATCAGATATCTTTTTGGCTGCGTCAATTATCATCCCACTAAACGCGTGTGTATCAATCCTCGATTTGTCATGACCATGATAATCAACTCTTGGAGATACTATATTTACGAGAATAATTGACGGTATCTTTACTTTAGAATCAGAGTATTCATAGAACGCAAATCCATATTTTTCTAAAATACCCTTCATACTAGTAGACATCATTTCGTAACCATGTTTATCATACCATTGATAATCCCCATCAAACTCGTTGCTTCGTGGAGAAAGCGAATAGTTGACGCTACCAATGAATTTACTTGCTCTGTCGATGCTATTCCCCTCTTCGTCGCTTAAACTAGAGGTCTTGTATGGGACTACTAAGAATTCTATAGCGAAAGGATATTCCAAAATTCCCTTGCCCTTTTCACAGGTACACAATTCATGATTAGGATCCCAGACCTTTTTCATTTTATCGTTGTTACAGAATCCACGAATAATTTTGTAGACGGCCTTGTCAGCGTCAAGAAGAGGGTAGAGATTGCATACTCTGGAAACTAGAGCTTGCTTTCTTTGCTTATTGTCGCTATATGGTAAAGACAATTCCTTTGATGCATGTCCACGTAAAACACGTTTTAAGTTCCAGAAGAGTTGTTCTAGCTTCTTAGGATAATTTGGATTTGACAGGAATTCAGCAATAGACATTTGATTCTCATCAGTCTTCTTCATGTTATTGCCTTCTCTAAGTCTTTGTAGGACATCATAGAGTGTTATTGATTCTTGGTCGTATACACTTGTAATCATAGTAATGAACTCTTCAGGCATGAGCGAATGTATACTGCATATGTTATTCCTGTCTCTTATACACATCT
>DAOM01000183.1 GCA_002501855.1 Candidatus Nitrosopolaris nunavutensis | reverse complement strand
GGAAGAATTTCTCCCCATAATGCTCTGGCTTTCGGTTTGATCCTCGCGGCAATTTCCTTGGTACTTGCATGGCTTATTAATATCTGGGCTTTTGCATTGATGGGTTTTGGATTGTTTGATAATATTATAGTGTACAGTAAATGGTTGAAGAGGACTAGCCGAACAAACATTATTTTAGGAGGTTTTTCAGGCGCCGCCCCTGCTCTGATAGGCTATGTAGCAGTCACAACACATAATATTGAAATCGGCTTGATTATGGCCGGCCTAGTTTTCCTGTGGATTCCAACTCACATTTGGAGCCTTGCTTTGCATGCCAAGGAAGACTATAAAAAGGCTGGTGTTCCGATGCTAACAGTAGTTTCTGGCGAGAAAAAATCAGTCCGCATAATAGCAGGGACTACATTAATGATAGTTTTGTTCAGCATATTACCATTCTTCAACCATTTCGGGATGATTTATCTGGTTACGGCGAGTATCTCCGGTGTAATTATGCTAGCGTTATCAATTTGGCTATTGTTCAAGCCAAGCGAGAGAGTATCTTGGGTAGTATTCAAAGTCACCAGCCCATATCTGGCCACACTGTTCATTGCCTTCATTATGGATTCATTGTTCCGTTGATAATCCGTCCTTTCCGAGTCAGGGTTAAGGCTTCATATATGTTTGTTACTCTGCTACACGCCTCCAATGGCAGCCAGCTGGTCAACCCCGCGCATTTCTCAAAAAAACTGGGACTAGTAGTACAGCTAGCGGTCATATTCATATCAAGATATGAACAACATCTTCTCGCACTCATAAAGTACTCGAGCAATAACAACATGCGCTTCCAATGTTATTTTTCCAATAGAGTATGAGTTGTCAAGGAACTTACTTATGTTGTCAGAAAAGTGACCTTTCGGGAAGCCTCCTATCACGATTGCGCACCGACAGTCGTCGACAAAGAGCTTACCGGCAAGTACAAGCTTTTGTAAATCATCTTATATTCTTAAATAATAATGAAAAACTCGATAACCAACGTTCTTGAGTTCCTTTTGTAACCAAGTTTCTCAAATAATGTTTATAATTTTTGGATTCAGATTATAAAGTATAATTAATCTTCAAACTAAATAAAGAACTGTTTGTTTTCTTTTATAGATGGTAGGATCTTTTTATCAATAACAGTTTTGGCATCTGAATCGATATCAAACGATAATAGCAGATAAAATTTCTTGTTCTTGCTATCATTATAGGCGATATTTTCAAATGTTATTGGAACTGTTGCACGAATCAGCTTTTCGTACTTACCAATGGAATATTCCAATTTGCCTATATTTGATTCAAATTCTTCTCTTATAGCAGCACGAAGAACTGCTTCTATGGCATATTGTGAAGTCTGCTGCTTTGTCAATAATGGAACCAATCCTTCTCTGTATTCTGTTGCAATTAGGCTGCCAAGGTTATTTGCTATACCTGCAAACCTGATGGACTTATCTGCTTTCAGTATTTGTTTGCAAAACATAGAAAGATTTGCATTTCTTGTTGTTGCTTCAGTATCATCTTCTCGCAATGACATAGTCATCGCTAATGTACATCTGTAATATAATAATAGCGTCAGCGAATCAGTAAGCTGTTATCTCTATTTGCCATAAAATTTTTCGTCTCTTCTTCAGTCATTGGGTCACCCATACCCGGGAAAGCATTAATTATTTTCATCACTCTAACCTAAGAGACTCATGGATATATATCTAAATCAACTATTCATATTTTTTTTGACGGATAAATCCTTCTTTTTCTTCTCTTTGGCTTCTACGTATTCTTTCAATGACTTCAAATTATAGTCATACATATCCTCAAAAAATTTTACGAGTTCCAAGGTTCTCTTTCGATTCAATGAATAAAACCTGTTTTTTCCCTGTTTCTTTTCCGTTATCAAATCTGCGTCTTTCAATATTCGTAGGTGAGATGAGAGAGCTGGCAAAGTAAAGTTAAAGTGTTCAGCTATTTCGGTAGATACAATATCTCTCTTTAGCAGAACGGAGTGAAAGAAGAATGCAAAAATTATTTTTGGGTATACTGTTTTCTCTCGATTAAAGCCCTATCCAACTTGACTTTCGCGACGCCTAGAGCTACCAAAATTATACCAGTACCGGTGACAGAACCAATGGTGATCATTGTACTTCTCGTGGTTCCGGAACCCTCGGCGATTAATATTATCATACCAGCTATGATGATACCGCCGTTAATTATCAGAAGCATAGCGATCACTTGAGAAGGCTCTCCCCGCGTTATCACGAAACCTATTATAGACATTATTACAGCACCGCCGCCGAACACACCACCCCTAGCCGCCTTATTGATGGGCAAGAACCCCGAGTGACTAGGCGACCCCACTCCGCTGGAGGAGACTGCGATATCTGCGCCGTATATTATCAATAGTATTAAAGAGGCCATCAGCAATCCAGTAGCCACTCTGACTTTTATCATAATGATAGTTCCAGTAGTGAAATATAATAAATTTATCATAATGATTAGGTTCGCTGATCACCTAGGATTAACAAGATAGACTAACTCTATTCACCATATATATAAAATAAAATTTTATGAGTGGTTTTATGAACATATTAGTAAAACCAGTACAACGATGTAAGCATTGTGATGTTGATGCTTATTACGCACTGTCTATTGAAGACTTCAACTCAGATGATATATCGGTTATTGAATTATGTCTAAAATGTGCAAAGAATGAACTCACGAAGATTATTGATGATTTTCCACCCATAAAAGCGTTCAAAATGGAACCTGCATCATTCCCATGTCAGTACTAATTTATCATAATCCTAGTCTTAAGTGAAAGATAACCTAATGGGATCTAACAACGATACCATCATTCCCTTCAGTTACTGACCTTTCTTATAATCCAGAGAGTACTATCCCTTTCTCTACTATCTTGGTTTTTCTAAATGTCTCTCGTGATCAGCGTACTTGATTAGCTGCGATATCTTCTGCCGTTTTATTCCTCTTCTTTTTGTTTTGTTTTTACCTCTACCGTCCCCTGATAATAAGAATTCAACTGCAAACACTCCATCAACGTACACGCCGCTCTCTCGTTTCAAAATCACATCCGATTCTTAGTAGTATTACTAGTCTTTCAGCTTCAGCTCCAACGATAGTTATTTTATCATATTTACCTTTCGCTGCGATAACCTTTCTACTTATTACCATGTTTATAACAATTAGGCAGGTAAAAGGACTCCCGCTATCTTATACTATACAAATCCCTCGACAATTAACAGAGATATAGCAGTTATGGAAGATTCAGCTAGAGAGCAATTAAAAACACATGTCCAAAAAAGCCTACCTCATACACATTTAATTTGTGCAAGAGGTATTGACGAAGTATTAAAGACTGCTTGGCGTATTCTCGCGAGCGCAAAAAATGATTATGTGAAAATACATGCCTGTCTCTTATACACATCTGACGA
>DAOM01000051.1:7934-13063 GCA_002501855.1 Candidatus Nitrosopolaris nunavutensis | reverse complement strand
GCACCGTTCTCAAAAACGAGACCGATAATTGAAGACGAGCTCGGCGAAATTGAAAAGATATTTGGGACGTTCGACACAAGAGCGCTTTTTGGCGCGAGTCTTGGTCAAGTATATCTGGCAACTTATAACGGTCAGCAAGTTATTGTTAAGGTGAGCAGACCAGATATCGAAAAAATTATTGAAAAAGATATTGCCATTCTAAAGAGCATTCTGCCGGTTGCAACGCGCTTTATCGATCCAAATTTGCGATTTTCCGCTGAAGCCATGCTATCGCAATTTATCGAAACGATTCATGAAGAAATGGATTACAGAATAGAGGCTGATAACCTAATTACAATCAAACACAATTTGAAGAGCGATCATATGGTAATCATTCCCAACGTCATTTTAGAGCTAACAACTCAACATGTAATTACCTTGGAATATGTCCCTGGCATTAAGATTACTGATATCGCCTCATTGGATAGGGCAGGAATTGACAGAGAAAAGCTAGTAATTAGAGTGCATCATATATTTTTCAAAATGCTACTGCAGCACAGCATCTTTCACGCGGATCCTCATCCTGGCAATATCTCAGTAACAAACGCTGGCGAAATAATTCTTTATGATTTTGGGATGGTTGGCAGACTAGAAAATGAAACTCGTCTTAAACTAATCAGATTATATCTTAGCTTAGTGGAAAAAGATCCCTCGAGGGCAGTTAATGTCTTGATAGAGCTCGGGACGTTGGAGCCAACTGTGAATCGCTATGTGGTCGAAAAAGCCCTCGAGCTTAGCATTCAATCATTGCATGGTGAAGAAGTAGATCGAATGGAGGTAAGAGCATTGATGGATCTTGCCAATAAGACCCTGAGCAAATTTCCGTTTAGATTACCCAAGAATCTTGCACTATATATGCGCATGACATCTATAGTGGAAGGCATCTATCAGCATCACAACGTGAATTTACGATTTGTGAAGGTACTTTCACAGCTTCTCGAGCAAGAAGGACTTATTAGGGAGGCATATATTGAGGAGGTAAAAGATTCGATTAAAAGGTTTGCGAAGGGTATTGAACAATCAGTGGAGCTTGCGCCCTTGCTAAGATCGTATCTAGATACACAGCAGATTTATGGCAAGAAGCGCGAAACCAGCTATAACTTTTTGGGAGCGAGTGTGTTTGCGTCGGCTCTGTTTTTAGGGTCTGCTTTAGTTATGCCTCATAACACCAATATTGCTTACGGTGGTTTTATCGCGTCAGCTGGGGCATTTGGTATTGCGCTGGCAGCGATTCTGAAAAAAAGATTCTAGAGATCAGACACGCCAAGAGGGGTTATGACAAGTAAGACCAATCATCTCATAAACCCATGTTCTATCTGACACTACACGTGACGGCTGACTGCTCTATTTGACAGGCTCTATCTGTTTATAGCTAATTTGCCGCCACATCCATGTGAATCGATCCATTCAGCAAGTACCTTATGTTAAAGCAGAGGCGAGATGAATCAGACCATATTACCGAGAAATTAATCGATCCTAAATATCATTAACTGCATATTTTACTAGTTTAGGGTAGATCACCATATTGACAATAAGAACGAACGAATCTTTTGTTCGTCGGCTTAACATTATTAAAGAGATCAGTCATTGTCCTCTCCTCAAATATCATAAAGTAGAGAAAGTATTATCAGTACTACTTAACGTTGCCTAATACTTATGCTCTCCTCGTTAGCGTCATAGTTGAGAATAAGTGCCTGTCTTCCCCACTCAACGATCCAGTCGAACTCATTTGAACCATCGCCATCGGGACTCTGCGTCGCCACATCCTGATTAGAAACAAATTCCAATGCCTCATCTTTACTGATACGGCCCTTTTCGCTTCGTTTTACGAGATCAACTAATTTCTTGAATGTGTCTAAATTGATAATTATATCTCGTAACATTTTTTTTTGGACTTTTGGGCTAGCTACTATGAACAAATGTCCTTTTTCAGTTATAGACACATCGCCTGCTGTTACCTGAATTAGGCCTAGCATTTCTCCTGATTCAAGTATTGGCAGAAGGTCATCTAACTCCAAACCTTGTTTAGATGCAATTCCTGCTACGTCTGATTTTCCGCCGAGATCATCTAAGATTTCCAAGAATCCGAGAAGAACGCTGTAATGAACCTTTGGTATATCCAAGTTATTTTATATACTACAATAAGCTTGGCATGGCTGTGATTTAAATTTTTATTTTAAGGGCTATGATCTTAATTTTGTCAGTCGGAGTGTATAAATACAAAGAGTCGAGTCGATATTGTTTTTATGCAATAAGTGTCGTTATTTGATCAGTATAGTCATATATTGAAGTATCACGTTTCTCGCGAGGTCGTGGTATGTCTATGTGAACTTCCTTCACCACAGATGCAGGCCTGTGGCTCAAAACTACTACTCTGTCTGAGAGATAGACAGCCTCCGCGACGTTATGAGATACCATTATAACTACATCTGGTGTAGTGAGACGGTTGCTCCAAACTTTCAGAATTTCTTCTCTTAGGGCCTCGGCAGTTAAGGGGTCTAGAGAAGAGAATGGTTCGTCCATAAGAAGGACCTCGGGATCAAGTACAAGTGCCCTTGCAATACCGACTCTTTGCTTCATCCCGCCAGATAATTCACGTGGGTATGCATTCTCAAAGCCTTCTAGACCCACTTCTTGGATGATATTAAGACTTTTTTTCCTTCTCTCATCCTTTGGTATATGATTAGATTCTAGACCAAATTCTACGTTTTCAACTACTGTAAGCCAAGGAAAAAGTCCAAATGATTGGAATACCATTGCCATATGGGGATCTACTTTTCCTTTGAGGGGTTCACCCTTCAATAACACTTCCCCTGTGGTGCATGTTTCCAATCCCATTATTATCCTTAACAATGTGGATTTACCCCCGCCAGAGGGTCCAACGATAGATATGTATTCGTGATGATTTATTGACAAATTGATACCATTCAGGACTACTATTTTCTTTCCACGATCATCAACGTATTCTTTAGTTATATTTTTGAGCTCGAGCAAAGGCGTGGAGCCGCTTTCAAAAGGTTTTGGTACATTATCAAAATTCTTCATTAAAACTGGAGTCCCGTCTAAAACGTAATCGTCACCTCTTTCGTCGGAATAATTATTATTGTTGTTGCTAGGAGGACTTTCGTTGTAGTTATCCTTAACGTGGGCATATTTGCGTGTTTTCATGCAAATGATACATTAGATCGGATATTACATTGATATATATAGACAACCATTTCCTCTAGAGAATTAATAATTTTTGACTTGAATTCACAATTGCTCTAGAAATTGAGGATTTTTAGAAATTAAGTATTCCATGCGAGCTAGCCACTCATGCTATATTTTCTAACCACTTTTCTATAAAGCCGTCTCCACACTAATCGATTAATTGCGACAATCACCGCTATCATGACTCCAACAATCAAGAATAGCAGCACTGTGTTTCCTAAAGTGTATGCGGCTTTGTCTAAGAGAGATCCTATACCAAGCACAGAGTATGTTTTGTTTCCATATATGAGGAATTCTGCGACTATCAGGGAGTTCCATCCTCCTCCCCAACCTGTAATGCTACCAGTAATAAATGAGGGGTATAACGATGGAAACAAGACCCGTCTGATGTACTGGCCCTTGTCGGCCCTGAGTGCTTTTGCCGCTTCTTCTATATCTCCTGAAATCGACCGTACTCCGCCAATTAGGTTGAATAGAATGTACCATTGCATTCCTGTTAGTATAAGTAGAATCGAAGGAAATTCAAGTCCGCCGGGTATATACGCAACAAGGATCGCCATAAAAGGAAAGAATGCAGTAGCAGGTATGGCTGCAAAGGTCTGAAACAGAGGCATTATCCGTTCAAAATTGGGATTGTGAGCAATCTTGATGGCTACAGGTATAGTCCATGCCAAGGTTATAAGGTAGGCTGAGGCCAACCTAAGGTATGACAATAATAGCGCTAGTGGAATTTGAGAGACAATTTTTGCACTCCGTGGATCTTTGTAAAGTGAGAAGTACATGTTGGAAAGAGCAGATAATGACTTGTAAATTACTCCGCCTTCTAGAACAATAACCAAAATCGCAGATATCGTTAAAACAGATAGCGTTATACTCACAAATAATCTGAGATTTCTCTTATTGTCGAACCAATGGTGGACGGTAGGAAATATACGAAATTCAAAGGCAGATACTAATTTTCCTAAGGTTCGTATCAACAGGTTTGATTTTATATGTATCAGCGGCCTTGGATTTATGATACGTAAGTGAATGGGTTGGAATGCAACTCTTCTCAAAAAAAGTCGAGCAATGTTGTTGTTACTATCCTGCATAATGTGATGTCTAGCAAGATCAGGAGAGGAAGTAGAATAGTCATATCTGAAACGATTAGAATATGACTCTAGCGGTCTCCAAATGAAGAAGTCTGTTAACATAATAATTAAAATCAACACCGCAATTGCTACCAGAGCCTCTATGTATTGCCCGGAAGCTACAGACTTACTAAGTAGACTACCCAAGCCGGGAAGCGTAAAGGTATTCGAACCTACAGATATGATCTCCGCTGCTGTAAGGAAGTACCACCCGGCAGCCCAAGACAGAATGCTATTGTAAATCAATTTTGGTATACTTGCAGGCAAGTAAAGTCTTCGGAATTGCAACAATGGATTTGCTCTACATGCCTGGCTCGTTTCTATCAATTCTGGCGGGATTGAGAGTACGGATTCATAGACTGCAAATATCATGTTCCATACCATACTGGTAAAAATTAAGAAGATTGCTGCTAATTCCACTCCTATTGGACTTCCACTAAATAAAGTGATAAAAAATGCAATAGCGGCCGGAAAGAAGCCAAGTATTGGAACTGACTGTAAAATATCTACGATGGGTATAATAATTCTAGATGCTAAGGGCTTCCGCGCTGCTGTAATTCCAACAATAATAGCTACGATGAATGACAATGCTAGCGCTACGAACATCCTATAGATAGATGACATAGAATCGGTCAGCAAGTCTGTAAAACTTATCGATCCTATATTCCAAATCACAGCAGCATTCGAGCTTGTGCCTTTACTTATGATGATGGTTAAAGGTACAACTAGAACAATTACAGTTATGACAAG
>DAOM01000051.1:5624-7635 GCA_002501855.1 Candidatus Nitrosopolaris nunavutensis | reverse complement strand
CCTTTTATATGATCAAGAATGTTTAATTCACAAATGGTACAAGGAAAAAGTAGTAAATAAAAAAAAGAGAGGAATGTCATGATAAATCTCCCAACTAAATGAAAAAATCAGGCACATATATTTTATCGGTGAGAAATACTGAAGATCTTGTAAAGGCCATTGAATTAGGTGACCGAAATTATGCTCGATAATATTAAATATTTCGATATGTGAGAGCAGTTAGTCGAAAACGACAAATACAAAAAAAATGCTATATAAACGGGATAAATATAATTAATACGCCCTTCATCGTGGTCAAGGTAGCTCTGCTTCAGTTACGGTCACAGAAAACTCGAGCTGAATCAATTGAACATGTTGTAAAGCTGTTCAGGAAGGCTGAAGCCGTAGAGCCGGATATCGTATGCCTACCGGAACTGTGGTATCCCAAAATAGTTAACAGCTTCGAACAGGAGTTCAAGCATATTATTGATATGGCCAAGGAACAAAATATGATTATCATATCTGGGGCCTTTCTCGAGAGAATCAATAATAACTTATACATCTCGGCCCCTGTTATTTCAAGAGACGGAATGATACTAGGAAGGCAGTTCAAGATACATCCGTTTGGGGATCAAAGGAATGCTGTAAAATCTGGTACCATGATGGAGATGTTTGATGGCGGCAGCTTCAAGTTCGGAATAGGGATATGCTACGATGTTGTCTTTCCGGAAGTATCCAGGGCACTTGTGCGAAAGGGTGCAGAGATTGTCTTCTTTCAATCAAAGATAAGCAAAAAAGGAATAGAGCCTTGGCATATGTATGTGCAGGTGAGGGCATTGGAGAATAGGATTCCAGTTGCAGCGCCAAATGTTTGTGACGAAATGCACGGAGGAAAGAGCATATTAGTGGCCTTCGATTATGACAAAAAAACCGATATTGCTGTTCCGAAGCGGATCGTCGGTTCCATCAACGATCAGACACTCGGGCTAGACATTGACTTGGACCATGTTAGAAAGATCCACGAGGCAAGATTAAAAGACCTGAAGAGCAACCTTTACGATTCTCTCTAATAGGTACCTGGGCATCATACAACCGAAAATTATTACTACGATCTCATAACCTAGTTTGCAAATATTTGACTATTTCCTCAAACTGAAAAAGGCACATTTCTAATCATTTGGCCGTGGATCTTTTTGCGGTAAGAGAGATCTGATCTTAACTTATGCCAATAATTATGGCTCTGATAGTCTCAACCCATGCCTTCTTACTGTAATCTTCGCTCACACCTAAAAGCTTGTTAACTGTTAATCCGTCATAAAGGGATACTAGACCAACAGCGATAGCATTCGCATCTATATTTTTCCTAAAAAACCCTCTTTCGATTTGGAGGTTTACCCATCCTACTGCGGTCTCGAATATGTTCATTCTTTGTTTATACAAGGTCTTTCGTAACTCTGCATTACGCGCCGATTCCGCAATGGTCTCGAAGAAAATCCTTTCATTCGCAGTCTTTTTCTTGCGAAAGAAATCATAAAAGCGTTCTATATCTGACACAAGGTCTTCCTTCTTAGCAAACATTGTCGATATTTGTTGTTTCGCTTCTGCGAGGTTATTTTCGCAGATGGCATAGAATAAGTCTTCCTTGCTCTTAAAATGAAGATAGATTGTACCCTTGCTTAGATCTGCCGTATTAGCAACATCATCCATCCTTGTACGATCAAATCCATATTTTGAAAAAGCATCTATCGCTGCTTTAATTATTTTTTCCCTGATTTCTATCTTGTATTGTTGAGTGACTTTTGGGGACATCTTTTACTCCTTAATTGCCGTAACATAGATACTACCAAGTTACTAATAAAGATGACTGACTGGTCAGTTACATATATTAAGAACTCTTCTTTAATAAATACAGATCAAAACGAAGCTAGAGGACACGGGAATAGAAGATCAACCAAATTTCGATATCCTACATAGAATTTCTGCTAAGAGACTATCAACAGTCACCAGCCAACAACAACAAATCCCAATTGAA
>DAOM01000051.1:0-5257 GCA_002501855.1 Candidatus Nitrosopolaris nunavutensis | reverse complement strand
TATTAATTTTAGTGAATTTGATGTTTATATTCTATGTGTTTCGACCCATAAACCAGGAGATCTATTTTCCCCACAGATAAATGGTCTATTGTCTGTAGTTGAGAAGCTTTCAATTGAAGCAAAAAACGGGGCGCTTCTATCAATAGAGAGTACTATTCCAAAGGGGACATCAAAGAAAGTATTTGAGATGCTACAGCACAGATTACATGTCGTTCACGCCCCACACAGATGGTATGCTGCGGAAGAGAAAGAGCATGGGATAAATCAGCCGCGTGTTATTGGTGGAGTCTGTGATTGTTGTCTTATAGGAGGTATGCAATTTTATGGGGGCGCAACTTATCGATCTTCATCCGACAATAATAATAATAATAATAATAATAAAAAAAGTCTGGGAATCCCTATGCATCCAGTAACAGAAATTGAAATTGCTGAAGTAACCAAGGTCATTGAAAATGCACACAGATATTTACAGATAGCCTTCGCTGAGGAACTCTACTTATATTGTCAAGCAAATAACATGAACTTTCCAGAATTACGAGATGCTCTAAATACTAAATGGAATGTCAATATTTTAGAACCAAGAGAAGGCATAGGAGGTCACTGCCTGCCAAAAGATACAAAAATGTTCTTGCAATCATCGAAGTCTGTCAGAAGCAAAATAATAATAGCAGCTACAGAAGTGGATAAAGATTATAGAATCTACAGACAGACAAGGGCACAAACAGATACTGGGCATTTAATTTGATTAACAGAAGTACACTTCAACAGAATAAACAGAAAGCCCACTCATCGTACAACCTAAAATTAACTAATACAGAAGGCGTACAAATTATTCCAGATAGGGTGTCAAACAAATCAAACCTAAGATATGTATCACTGGTGATAGCGGGAGAATTAGTGATTTAGAAGAGGGGATAGATAACAGAATGGCACTAGATACGAATAATGGCAGTAATATCAACAACAATAATTCTCACCCATCCAATGATGGCAATCATGACTTTGATGTCTCTTCTGATGCAACCTTGGCGGTCGAAAACCTTTCTAAGGTTTTTGAATCCGCTGCAGGCAGAGTAGTTGCTCTTAGGAAGATCAATATTACGGTAAACAAAGGTGAGTTTGTATCAATAGTTGGACCTTCGGGGAGTGGCAAATCTACTTTATTAAACATTTTGGGGGCACTAGATAAACCAAGTTTTGGTAAACTTTTCATCAGTGGGATAGATATTTTTTCGTTAAGTGACAAAGAGATTGCACGTATGAGGAATAATTTAATTGGTTTTATTTTTCAATCTTATAATTTGATTAATAGAACTACTGTTCAAAGAAATGTGGAGATTCCTAGCATAATTGCTAGGATGAGCAGCAAAGAAAGGGCCAATCGTTCCTCGAGGCTTTTAGAAATTTTGGGCATTGCCACAAAAGCTAAATTTAAACCCGCGAGCTTAAGTGGAGGCCAACAGCAAAGAGTGGCTATTGCAAGGTCACTTATGAATAATCCAACGATAATTCTTGCCGATGAGCCTACGGGCAACCTAGATACAAAAACAGGAAACGAGGTTTTTGACCTACTCAGATTACTCTCAAGCAAATACAGGAGAACAATAATAATGGTTACTCATAACGCTGACCTTGCCAAAAAAACGGACAGATCTATATATATCAGAGATGGGCAAATCGAAAAAGAGATTCTTTATTAAATGGTCATAATCGTGGCAAAAAGCCTAAACCACGGGCGACAGAGTCGGTCTGCGATTAGAACAGAAATAGGTAATCGAATAAAAACTACAGCGATCACGACGACAAAAATTCTATCTTTCATATTTGCGGGAATCCTCTTTTTTTCTTCTATTGAAAATGCAAATATGACAACCCACGCTCAATTATCTAGCTATATTACCAACAATTCTACTTTCCCAAATAATGGATCAGATACCGACAAAGCTCCTGGATTTTTGGATGCATACTGGACGAATTATCTAAGCTCTGCTTCATCAACATCCAATAATAACAATTCAGTAAAGAAGGAGGTAGGTCCTGGAGACGGTGCCTCCACTTTAGCAGTAGTATTAGTAAATAGAGGACGGTCAGATATCACTGGAGTTACGGGCTATCTCACTCTTCCCTCTATTGGATTTAAACCAATTCCTGGTAAAAATAATGGGACGTCTCAGTCTGTGGCAAGTGCTTATTCTATTGTTAAAGCAGGAGGTACCTTTGTTCTTTATTTCGATATGTATGTTTTAAAGCAGGCTAAAGTTGGTGGATACTCCACTTCTCTTAGTTTGAAGTATACCAAAATAAATCAAATTGGTCAACTGATTACAACAAATACTTTACCTTTTAGGCTTACCGGGAAGGTTATTTTGGATGCGGTGTCTGAAAACTCAGAGCTAACTCCAAGTACTCAGAATCAATTAAAGATATTAATTCAAAACATAGGGAGTGCAAATGCAGCGGGTGCAGTTGTCACAGTTACAGGTATAACTAGTGGGAATAGCGTTACTTCTAGTAATACTCAGAGTACTAGTAGTAGCTCTAGTAATACTAACTCTGGTAATACAAACACAAGCACAACAAATTCACCATCGTCATCCTCTTCCCCTTCTCCATCGTCCTCTTCTAATCCAGCAGTAAACATTGGAGCCACAGCTTTTCATATTGGTACTATACCCGTAAACGGATCAGCAGAAATAGATCCTGTAGTATATCCTACCGCTTCTTCTGGTGAAACTGTACAGAATTTAAATCTCCAAATATCCTACGGCGACGCATACGGTAACCAGCAGACATCAAATGTGCCAGTTGGATTAGTAATATTACCAAACCCACCCCAATCTGTTGTGAATGCTACTGCTAATAACGGGAATGCACTCATCGTACCAGCCGGTAAAATACAGGCTATTGATTTTACAGTTGCTAATAGTGATAATAAAAAACCAATAACAAATGTGGTTATTTCTCTTGTTTCCCAATCGAATTCAATGAAGATTCTTGGAGATTCCAGATGGACATTCCAATCTATGTTACCTCAATCCAAGCTGAATTTGTCCACAAAAGTCTTTGCATCTTCTGATTTGATTGGAAAACCTGCCTTATTTACATTAACTGTTGACTATGTATCAGCTGGACAATCAAAGACAGATTCTCTTAATATAGGAACGTATGTTAGCGGTGACATCAAAATACGAGTATATGATGTTGCTATTAACTTCATAGGCGGCACTCCGAACCTTATAGGAAACCTCTTAAATGAAGGGAACACGGTTGGATTGTTCACTACGGTTGAATTGGTAAAGTCTACTTCAGGTAAAAGCTTTATCCCGATAACCCCTCCATCTCAGTATCTTGGTGACCTTTCAGTCGATTCTCCTCTGCCTTTTAGCATGCCACTAAATATAGACAATAGGACCATGAGCACAATTCAGCCAGGAATCTATCCTATCACACTTAAAATTACGTATAGTGATGATTTGAAAATCCCACACGTACTTCTAGTAAATAGTTCGGTCGACTTTGAGCCTAAGCATGCTCAATCAAGTAACGGCGCCGGAGGTAGTGGCGGTGGATTATCTGGCTTTGGGATCTTCGTCGTTGCCGTTATTGCCGCTGTCATAGTATTTCTTTTTGTAAGGAGAAGGAGATCTAAATCAAAGCGTACCAAATTGCAGAGTAGCAAAGATGTAGATCCATTTTTAGATGATCTATCTCGTGCTCCTGCAGAAAAGGATCTAAGTCGGGATTTGAAGAAGAGATAAAAATAGAGAATGAAGAGGAGGCGACAGAAATATGCTGAATATTAAAGAACTTTTCATATTATCTTTTGAATCTCTATCGGATAGAAAAATTAGATCTATTCTGACTATATTGATGGTAATGGTGGGGAGTGCTCTTTTGATTGCTGTAGGTGGGATTGGTGCATCTTTTACTGATGCATTTAGTAAACAGTTCAGGAATTTAGCACCAAACATACTATTCATATCTAGTTCGCAACAAGCACAAGGAGGTCCCGGCGGAGGCGTAGGGGGGGCGGGAACTCCACCGCCTGCACCAAAAATTACTTTAAATGCCGCAATAGTAAATAGAATACATTCACTTCCTTTCGTGAGTGATGTGATATCTACCTATAGAGCTTCGGTAACAGTACAATCTCAAAGCGAATCCAAAACTGATTCAATCTTGTCCATGGATCCTCAAAAACTTATAGTCATCGCGCCAACTTTAGAATATACAGATGGTTCTACATTACAGCCAAATAACCCAGCTTCAATGATTGTGGCTCAAAATGTCGCTAATCCACCAGGGGATGCGAATCCATTTTTGGTATTAGGTCAAAGTGCCAAGGTGACTTATTCTTTTGTAGATTCTACTACAGGCCAACAAAAGGAGGAATCAAAAAATTTTATAGTCACAGGCATTATAAAAGAAACTGGTAATCCAACAATAGACAGCGCCATTGTAATCAACTTGCAAGCCGGAAATTCACTTCTACAAAAGTCTGGCAAATTTGACTCTCTCTTCGCGATTGCTCAGACAACTAACTTTGTAGATGTTGTGGAGCAGGAGATAAGAAGCCTGTATGGTAATAATATAGGAATCACTACCGTGAAGGCTATTTTGAAAACCATAGAACAATTCACCGGTCAAATCAAAGCATTTCTTAATAGCATTGCTATTATTTCGTTGGTCGTAGGTGCAGTTGGGATTATTACAACGCTTTATACTGCTGTTATTGAGAGAACGCGCGAGATTGGCACTTTGAAGGCGATTGGCGCACAGAACATTGATATCTTGGCCCTCTTCCTGGTTGAGGCATTATTGATTGGTATTTTTGGGGCAACAATAGGATTGTTAGCTGGAATTGGATTCGGGTACGGTTTAAGCGCTACCGTAGTTCCCGGTAATGGATCTTCTAGTCCTCCTATCTATACTGCAAATGACATGGGTAGGGTGTGGATGATTTCTGTAGGCCTTAGTATAGTTGCAGGTGTAGTTCCAGCGTTACAGGCATCACGATTATTGCCTGTGCAAGCTTTAAGATCACAATAACGAGAGAATAGATAATCCAAATAAACCTAGGTTGTGAATGAGCAAACTCGGAGGAGAGTCTGCATAAGTAGAGTGGGTTTTAATAAAATTAACATCAAGTTGTTGAGATTGAATACCTTTCAATCACGCCAAACCCCAACTACTACGACTTGCAATAATGCGAAATAACAACGAACCCGGTCAAATATTGCATCTATTCTACCTTCAT
>DAOM01000366.1 GCA_002501855.1 Candidatus Nitrosopolaris nunavutensis | reverse complement strand
AGATGTGTATAAGAGACAGCTATTAGTCGTACTGCTAACAACAGGTTATTACCAGAAACTTACAAAGTATTTTTCTCTCCACATAATTGGATCTATTCCCCTATTAAGATTAGGGAAATAATAGTTGGCGTTTTACCTATGATTTTAATTTCTATTCCATTAATGGTTACAATTTCTGCATTATTTGTTCAACCAATACTCAACGAGACTGAGCTTCAAGACATGAGTCTTTACACAACGCTATTTGACATTGTGGTTTTAGGATATATCTTCGTCAAATGCCTAAAGCCCCTTGTAAAGGCAGCTAATACTAAATTATTATACATTCCAGCCGCTTTCGCATTGCTCTGGCTTGAGCAGTATTCGTTAATAATTAACTATTTTGATAATAACCAGTTTGCATTTATTGGATCAATAATTGTTAGACTAGCTGGTTTGAGCTTGTTCGTCTATGCTATATATTATGCCCTATCTAGTGGAAGGAGTAGAGAAATGGAGATTGAGACCTGATACATGAGACAAGAGAAGAGACACAAGCTCCAACTCTTTTATGAAATACTTATCGCTATTGAAGGATATATGAGTAATAATGACGTTACAGCTGCAAAACCAACTCATATTCAGCATACTAGTAGACTGTCATATGATAAAATGATGAACCACTTTAATGAGTTAGAAAAGAAAGGTATGATAATTTATCGTCGAAGTAATACTGACGTATTGATATCGATAACTAATAAGGGCAAACAATTCATAAAGCAGTATAACGAACTTATGATTCTAATTGAAAGTGCTGGATTATAATGATAACTAGTGTCATTTATAGGGTCTAGAAAATAATCAGCCAATATTAACAAGACAACTGCAACATTGTGATATCTAAGATTTTTGTCCTACATCAGTAAACTCTGTAAGCATACAAATGCGTTTTCTACTTCGAAAAGCTGGATTGAAGAATTGCAACATTATCGGAGTGTAAGAAAGTTTTTCAACATTGCCTACAGATGTCTCGTAACTTTGATCTCATTCACATTTAATACCATCAAGGGGGATAGTAGATCACGTATTCATATATTTGATGATCAACACAAGGTCACTGCAAGTCTTACGGGCATCAACCTCAACCTGTACGTATTTTTGTAAATCTTGTGGACAGTACTTAAGAATGAATATCGGTGTAATGGAAACGTCGTTCCCAACAATAACAAAAATTTAATTGGCTCAAAGGAACCTCCCCTCAAGATCTAGGTAATTGTAGAAAATTCGCCGGCAAAACGCATCGTCGATGATGTGCTAAACGCAACAAGTACTGGTTCTGATATTGCAGAGGCTTATGTTATAGGGCCCTAAAGAAACAGGCGACGTTGCTCTATAGATTTCATCTTATAGGATATCGGGGTTGATTTGGTATGTCGGGGAAACACGGCTTTCCCACACCCACGGCTAGCCAGAATAACACCTATTCGAGCAAAAGTCAAAAAATTGTCCCCCTTAATTCTTATAAAGGAGCGAAGACTATCTGCAAGTTTGTGAATGGCAAGACCGCAGTATTGACTCTGATGGTTATGATTATAGCAGTAGTACTATCTTCCTCAACAGCGCATGCAGCAGTAACGCCAACATGCGACAAATCATTATGGCAGCACGTATTCCTACCAACTAGACTACATATAGTGGATCCTTGTATAACCGCTACTGGGGTAATCAAAAGCATACATGTGGAAAACGACGGTGACTTTCATATCAAATTGTTGGCAGATAATAGCAGCCTAATCAATCAAGCAAACATCAAATTCGAGAATGGCGATTTAGTGCTAGAAGCGATATGTCAAAACCCAGTATCACGGTCAGAAGTAGGATCGGCCTGTGATAACTTTAACCACCCTGCTCTAAGCATTCCACCAGTAGGCAGTCATGTAAAAGTTACTGGTTCGTATGTCTTGGATACACGAAATAATAACTGGGCTGAGATACACCCTATCACAAGCATTGCAGCGATACCATAAGTCAAAAGATGCTTGATAAATTGCGGATAGTTACCTTGCAGTTTGCATTACACGCTGCTAATCTTTTTTCCACTCATCACTAAAAAGGAAAATGATTTCTTCATCCAACACCTCTTCAATAGTGAATGGTTTCTTCTGTATGTCGTTTTTTTTTCATTCACTTGTCTGGTGTATGTCGCTAATGCATCATAAGCTTTCCTGCTGATAGACACGCTAATACGATCACCTTCCTCTTTATCTAGCTCCTGAATCATCATTTCGCGCTAGGAGCCCACTATAAAAACGCTTTAATGAATGCCTATTGTTTGTTTAGTCTGTTTAATCTCGAGTTAGGCTTCAGCACTTTCCTTATTTCTGAAAATATAAAATGATGCTTGTTAAATGAAAAACGCATGTCACGGCTTCAACCTTAGTTGCATATCAACCACTAGTAGAATAACACATTACTTCTTCTCTGGTAATAGGATCTTCGATTCTCTTTTTTTGAGGAAATCCTAGATTGAATTCTTATACTTAGTTGTTGTACTTACACACAT
>DAOM01000159.1 GCA_002501855.1 Candidatus Nitrosopolaris nunavutensis | reverse complement strand
CCCCATACAAGGAGTATTGTTCTGACGCTCGATGCCCCGGATGTAGCGGCTGTGTATCAGCTAAAACCAATTACTGTAGGACCTGTGGCGCTTTCCCAATCAGCCCAAATTGAACACTGTGGTTGTAGGATCTGTGGATGTCTTTACCTCATTAAATTGACACGTTTTTCACTTGTAACCGCTAATAGCAGTCGCCACGGTGACACAAGTTTGATACACATGTGGATTTTTAGTCTATCTATAATAGTATCCGCAGGTGTCAATTTACATATGTCATTCGGTAACAAATGGATAAAACCACAAGGAGAAAGCGTGGGAAATAAACTCCTCGAAGGCCTAAAGCCACAGCCACCACTTAAGCCGAGGATTGAAGAAGCGCAAAACAAATTACATCTTCAAATTTCGAAACTTGAAACTATATCAGCGAAAATGCAGGAAAAGGATCAGCTGATCTTTAAACGCATTGTTCATTCGGTGCAAAACCATGACTCTCACTATGCGAGAGTATTGTCCAGCGAATTGTCTCAAGTACGGAAGATGAACAAGATGGTAACTTCAGCAAAATTAGCCCTAGAACAAATACAACTGAGATTGAACACGATTACTGAACTAGGTGATGTGGTTGTAACGCTGAGTCCAGCGATGTCAGTAATTAAGGGAATCCAAGGGAGGCTCTCATCGATGATGCCAGAAGCGGATCAATCACTAGGCCAGATCTCAGATTTACTGGGTAATATTATGACAGACTCTGGACATATCCCAACTGCCGAGATAGCCGCTGGAAGCACAGGGCTGAATGAAGATGCAATGAAAATCATCGAAGAAGCAAGTGCAATCGTAGAGGAAAACATGAAAGAAAAGTTTCCAGACTTACCTACAAACACGATGCAGACAAGAAAAACGGAAGCCTCACTTTTTTAGAGTTCACCAAAAATTTTTCAGCCCTTCATTTAGTAGTATAGGCAATTACCCTGATCTCCTTTTTTATTCGCGATATCGTAGGATAGCTGTATCCTTTGTCGCGATAGGACCGTATCATAGCCTTCCAGTTGTTTAATCGCCACCCTGCCTGAGTATGATTAAGCATGACGGTCTCTTTTTTTACTATGCTTTTACGACCTGGCAGAAGATATCCGCCAGAAATTGCTCTTTCGCGTTTGTACGCAAATCGTAAGCCAAACAAAATCATACCTACAGGAAGAGACTCGAGATAAGTTTGTACTTCTTTTTGTTGTGTTTTCGTTAGCTGCAGCCTAAATGTGAACGGCTTTGAATCCACAGCATCAAGGAACGGGTATCTTGTTAATATATATTTCTAAACTCGAGTTTAGCAATATGTGTCCTTTTATGGACATTCAAAACCGACCGCGAGTGGGATAGTTCGGGATAGGGCACAAGCCATTCTAAATGACTCTTGTGTTTGTGCATGCATCATTAATTAGATAATATTATTTTTTTTCCCAATGATCTCGAAAGAGTCAGCCGCAGTGAGAAGATCACCCTTAGTGTGCAAGGAGGTCACAGTCAACCTGAGTCGAGCCTTTCCCTTCCCCACAGTAGGGTACCTAATAGGTTGAACGAAAACACCATCGAGCATTAACTCGTTAGAAAAATCGATGGCTAATTTTTCATCACCGATCATCACAGGGATAATCTGGCTGGCGCTCTTGTTAATCGAAAAGCCTAGATCTGTCAATTTTTTTACAAAAAATTCAACATTTCTAAATAGCCTATGTTGCAGATTTCCTTTTTCTGCAAAAGGAATGGCTGCCAGGGCTGCTGCAGACAAATGCTCTGGCAACGCGGAGGTATAAATGAATTGACGTGATTTATTGATCAAAAGTTCCCTAACCAACTTAGAGCTTGCGACATATCCACCGAAGCATCCTAACCCCTTGCTCAAACTGCTGACGTTAACATCTATCATCCCTTTAACATCAAAGTACCCGGGTACGCCAGAATAGGAGCCAGGCGAGCCAAATATAAAATCCCCATGAGCATCATCAACTATCATCATGGCATTATACTTCTTCGCAAGGCAACAAATCTGATCTAGGGCGGAAAAGTCACCGTCCATACTGAAAACACCCTCAGTAATTACAATCTTATCGCCAGTAGTTGAGCGTAGTAGGATCTCTAGATCTTCGAGATCGTTATGACGGAAAACCTTGATAATTGCACGACTTAGCCTACACGCATCTATTATGCTTGCATGGTTGAGTTCGTCGCTGATTATCGTCGTACTCTTGTTGGCGAGTGAAGTAATGACCCCCAGATTTGCCATATAGCCATTCGGATAAAGGAGTGATGATTCTGTATCTCTGTGTTTTGCGATTTGCTCTTCGAGCTCTAATAACTTTGGAGCATTTCCAGCTACTAACCTAGAACTGCACTGTGATATATGGCGTAACGAAAATCGAGCTTCTTTAAGGACTAGCGGATTCCTAGATAATCCGAGATAATCATTTGAACATAAATGGATTTTCTCTATGCCATTGACTAATGCTCTAGCTCCGTAGACCTCAATCCTATGCGGTCTCCTATACAAGTTATATTTTTTGAGCTCAGCGAGTTCAAGTTTAATAGAATTATGTGTGAAGACCAATTTCGTGTATCATCTGCAGGTCCTTGTCCGGGCTATTTCCGCCGATCGTGAGATATCCACCGGTGATCAGCCCGTTTGCGCCTGCTCTCAAAGCCAGTCTGCCATTATCCTTCAAATGCAGCTCTCTTCCGCCGGCTATCTTCAGAATTGTCTTAGGCATTAAAAATCGCCAAACCGCAATTGTTCTTACAGCATCATCGACTGCGATCTGAGGAATTTGTGCTAGAGGAGTTCCCTGTTGGGCCACTAAGATATTCACCGGAACCTCTTCTGGCCTAAGCGAAGCAATAGAAAAGCCCAGTTCTAGCCTCTGTTGAGGAGTTTCCCCCATTCCAATGATTCCTCCACAACATAGTTCCAGCCCCTCGTCTTTTACAATCTGCGCAGTCTTCATTCTGTCAGCGAAATCGTGTGTTTTACATATCTTTGAAAAGTAACTTTCGGCTGCCTCTAGATTATGATTGTATCGTTTGACCCCAAGAGATTTTAGTTTACCAGCCCTTGCATGCGTCATGAATCCCAGCGAGACATTAATATCAATGTCCACCTTGTTCTTTATTTCCACAATAGTTTTGCAAATCTGTTGAAAATCTTTTTCTGGTGGTGCCCTATAAGCACAAACAAGGCAAAAACTTGAAGCACCGCCTTCTTTCGCTATTTGTGCTCGTTGTAATATTACTTCTGTGGGCAAAAGTGGATACTTATTTATCCTACTATCATAAAACGATGATTGGGAACAAAAGGAGCAGTTCTCGGGACAAGTGCCGGACTTTGCGTTTAGCAGCATTTCGACATCTACCTTATTCGCATTAAAAGCTCTTGTAATCGTGTTCGCGCATTGGGCTAGGGTTCCAATATCCTTTGTGAAAAGTAATCGCTCCGCTTCTTCAAAAGAAACAGCTAAGCCAGCGAGGACGTTATCGGTCTTATCATGGATGAAGTCATGATTCTGCATTGGAATTGAAAATATATTGACCACATTTAACTTTTTGAATATTCGTAAATTATCTTTGCAAATTATGACGGTTGGGATATTTCAGAATTCGAGTATAGAAATGTGAGCAAGCGATTATGCGCTTTTCATCTAGTGTGAAACGGCTTAAAACTAAGGGTTAGGTGGGCATTTTATGCTACAAAAAGCGCGAATATGAGCAGATGTTGTCGGGGAAGTGTATTGGTGGGAATAATCGCGGCTAACAGCTTATGTCCATGGGCCGTAGAACGAATTTCGTTACAGATACACATCTTGTAGAATGTTCAGATACGGGTCCTTTTTTGGAAGGACTAAAAAATACTCCCATTTTTTTACCTTCGACTTTGTGTTCAACTAAATTTCGCCTGTACGCCCCTTTTTATACTTATTATCGCACTTTATTGACAACAGTATAGTTAAGGGTAAATTAACCGGTCCTTAATTGTGAAATGTGCTTTTGGATACCTGAGGGTAAGTACAGAAGAACAGACGATTCTAAATCAGAAGATGGTACTACAGAAGTGGGCAGATGAACGTGGCTACCAGGTAATTGATTTTTTTGAAGATTCGGCCGTGAGTGGGAAAATCCCTGCAGTAAAAAGAAAGGCATTTCAAGAGCTGCTAGAACTCGTGAGGATTGCATCGATAGATGCCATATTGGTGTATGAGCTCTCACGTGTTGGTAGAACTTTTTGGGACACCCTTGATGCAATCAAGGCAATTGAGGAATATGCACCGCTAATCTCATGTTCGCCAAGAGAGTCTTTTTTACAAAACACCGAACCTAGTGTAAGAAGGCTCATGATCGGCATACTCACTTGGGTAGCAGAGAGGGAGCGCGAAATGTTAGTACAGCGGACTAAGGATGGCATGGCTAGAGCGAAAGCCTCAGGAAAGGCAATAGGGAGACCACACAAAAAACTCGATAAAGACTACCTGATTAAGTTGCTATCAGCAAATACTCCTAGATCCAAAATAGCAAAAGCACTTGGGGTTTCGAAAGCGACGCTCTACAAGGAGTTACGAGAACTCACTACTTGCTATCCTGTTCAATCTTCTGCAAGAGACGAAGCTGGACATCTAGCAAAGTTCTAAGATCTCTCCTCGGAATAGCTAACGGCGGTATGACAATCATCGTATTGGCCAAGGATCTTAGAAAGACGCCCATTTTCATGGATTCACGCATAATAAAGTATTGTATGGGTTCTTTATTTTGCATGTAGTTGATGGGCTTCATGTTATTGTGAAGCTCAAATGCTGCTAGTAGCCCTTTATGTCTCAAACTTGACACGATTGGCGACCTGGAGACTTCCTCTAGTCGCCGCCCTAGGTAATGGCTGTTCTCTCTAATTTTCTGCAACAAGTTGTGTCTTTTGTATAAGTCAAGATTTGCTATCGCGGCTGCACAGGCGATCGGGTGGCCTGTAAAAGTATGCCCATGATAGAACTGCTTGCTTTCAGAGTAATTCCCAAGAAATGCATTGTAGATCTCTGCTGTAGTAAGAGTCACGGCGAGAGGACTGTATCCCCCAGTTAGGGCTTTGCCGAAGCAAACGATATCTGGGGTAGACCGTTGTGCTAAATATTCTATCATATTTCCGAGTCTACCAAATCCTGTAGCGACTTCATCGACGATCAGAAGTAGATCATGTTTCTTACAGAGGTCAGAAATTTTTCGCTGATAGCCTTTTTCGTAAATTATCCCTCCCCCAGCTATTTGTGCGCCACTCTCCATGACTAGCGCGGCACAGCCGTAGCCATATTTCACGATGATACGCTCAGTTTGTTCAATACATGTATTTACAAGGTTATCTTTGCTTTTTGCGGATGGGCTTTTGTCCCATGGACTGGGCGCTCTGTATACTTTAGTTAGAATGGGCTTGTATGCACGAAAGTACTTGGCTATGTACCCTAAAGACATCGCACCCAGTGTGTCACCATGATAACCATGTTCGAGCGCAATGAAATGTGTTTTTTTTGGCTTACTTTTGTTACGCCAATACTGAACTGCCATCTTCATTGCTACCTCAACAGCTGTGGAACCGTTGTCAGAATAAAAAACTCTCTGCATCCCTCGAGAGAACTTTAGCAGCTTTTCAGCTAAAGTTATTGAAGGAGCGCTGGCTAATCCGAAGAGTGTTGAGTGTTGAAGAGTTCGGATCTGCTCTGACATCTTGCTGACGATTTCGTTCTTACCATGTCCCCAGACATTGCACCACATGCTCGCAATTCCATCCAGATACCTCCTTCCTTCGTTATCGATCAAATAGAATCCCTTTCCCCCTACAATCACTCTGTTATCCCATTTTTTCCAGTCTTCCATTTGTGTATAGGGGTGCCAGATGTACCGCTTGTCGGCGTGAGCTAGTCGCATTTCAATTAAATGGTACTCAAATTGCTCTAATAGCATTTCCATGCGGGGACTACTTATTACAGGGACAGACACAGGCGTTGGGAAGACTGTCATCGCGGCTGCCCTGGTGCGTGTTCTTCGCGCAAGGGGTATTAATGTAGGCATAATGAAACCTTTTGCAGCTGCAAAAGGAATATTTTCAAGGAAGTACAGATCAAAGGATACTGCAATATTAGCTAGAGCAGCCCATGCAACAGACACAGACAGAGAGATGAATCCTTTTTTTTATTCCGTGCCAGCCGCTCCTTACGTTGCATCAGCGGTTACAAAACAGACAAAAGTTAGCATGTCTACTGTTCTTGATGCCTTCCACAATCTTGCGATCAAGCATGATATCGTAATTGTGGAGGGAATAGGAGGCCTAATGGTTCCACTGACACAAACGGAAACATTTGCAGACTTCGTAAAAATTCTTAACGTGCCCACCATTGTAGTTGCCAGATGTAGCCTCGGTACACTCAACCACATACTTCTTACGGTTAATGCTTCAAAGGCTTTTGGTATAGATGTTATGGGTTTGGTCATGAACGGCTTTCCTCAAAGAGAAACAGCCGTAGATAAACAATTACTAACTGCAGTCAAAAAGTTAGCCGGGGTTGAAGTGCTTTGTGTTATCCCAAAAGTTGCCGAGGTCACAAATATACATTTCAAAATAGAAGAGATCGTTGTTGACAAAATTTTGCCCAGGCTGCATATCGGAACTTTTGTCTCTGAGATGCTTCAAAAATGATCTGAAAGGGGAGGCGACTTAGCAGGATCCTTCCATCAACGTCGAACTGCAGGGATATCTTCAAACACTCGGCATGAAATGGATTAGGGGCTTGACATGACATGTCTAGTGTTTCTTCGTTTGGATTTGACTTCGCGAGTGTATCCGTAAGGTCGATGCAAATCTTAGAACTGGCAATATATTGGGATTTAGATAAATCTGTCTGCAAGATTTCACGAACTCAGCGTCAAAATAGGTTTATTATGTGTCACTACTGGAACTATCATTATGATAAAAGTCAAGGTGGCTACTGGATTGCTGGTGGCCTCTGCAATATTATTGATAATATACGGCGCCGATGTCGCAGTCTCCTCTAGCGGAGTGGGGCCTAGTCACTCGGGATTCCTGCCCATCAATAAGGCGGCTAGGGGTGGTGTGTTCGGCGGCGGTGCTGTAATAATGTCTATAATAGGTTTCGTGATAACGC
>DAOM01000160.1:10083-10516 GCA_002501855.1 Candidatus Nitrosopolaris nunavutensis | reverse complement strand
TAACAATAACAATAACAATAACACACCTTCGAAAAGCAATTCAACGATTGCTACGGCACCTCCCGGTGTTTTGGTAGAGGTCCCTTAATCCCCCTGTACAACGACCGCTATCAAGTATTAGGTAAGACAAGGTCGACAATAGAAATTATCGTCTTTTCAAATTCTTGGCGCATTAAAAATTGACTTTTCTTGAAAATAAAGAGGAAACCTAAAGCCAGGTTAGGCCATGTGTATGGCTAGCGATTTCAATCACGAAATTCTATGGCAGATGGAGTCGTCAGAGATGGAGTATCCGCAGTGCAATCTTGCTTCTTATATTGTACAGCTGCATCCTATCCTACTAGTACTTTCTCGTACACGATTGAATAGCATGATGTCGTTCATCTCACAAATTAGTTTGATGGAGGGAATGATGACACGACCTGACCGCTGG
>DAOM01000160.1:2609-9770 GCA_002501855.1 Candidatus Nitrosopolaris nunavutensis | reverse complement strand
TTTTTTGATCCTGATCTGTATAAGCATGATGTAATCTTCAATTATGCGTTGTAGATTTATGACTTCTTTTGCATTTTCGCCGCCATATTTTCCAATAATTTCCTGCGTAGACATTCTGACATAATCACAAAAATGCCATAATTCACTTTTGTACAGGCTTAGAGTCTTATCTGAACGGATAGCGCCTTTGAATAGCTCGTAGGATCTACCAGCTAAATTTGTCCCAATCTAGGCATCGACGTTGTAGTTTGTATATTGTCAATAATATCAGGCTTTGACACTGTGAATAATGTTGTTGCTATAGAAATAGCCTTCTCGCATCAGGCTCGTTCGCGAATTGTTTGTTGTTGCTCAAACACGTCCACTTAGCAGGAACTTGGAAAGGTTTGTGTTGGCGATACGATAAGTTGACGTCAATCTCTGCATACCTAAAAATCAATGGTAGGCCGCGCTCCTTTTTGATAGTCATACGCTTTCTCCAAACCAGCTGTATCGTTACTTCTTGATTTTAGCGGAACTGAATGTAACAAACCAGATATGTGCTGGGTGCCAGTAGTTTTTGTATGGTTTAGCTATATTAGCAGATAAAAAAATGACTAATTGTGCCGTATTTTTAAGATTCTCTAAATAGAAGCCTATAGTGTAGAGAGATTTTTTATGTTTATTAGTCAGACATATAATATACTATCTAATTGTGGAGCTGACCCTTGTCACCAATGCCTAGTGAAAAGACAGGCAAACATGGTGTCGTTTTGGATGATATGGATACTAGTAGTAATCAAAATCCTGAAGATTTGAATCAATTCAATCCTCTGATCGAGCCTTTGCCACGGTGGTACGGGTTTTACAGACGAATCAGGTTAGTTCCCTGGTGGTTACGTTATAACCGTGGAACTACTGAGCAGGCAGGTCTTAGGGACAACATATGTAAGTTGTCTACAAGCATGGGGCTAGATGGTAAATTAGTAAGCAAGATAATTAGACATGCTGTGTCAGAATTTTCAAAACATGGGCTTGGAATAAATTATTATGGTTATCACAATATCGATCATGAGCTTGAGGTTGCTTACTTTACATTGTTGGCAGCCAATGGGCAGAAGAGACAAGAGCATAGATTTAGTAAAAAAGATCTCATCACTCTGTTCATAGCTGCCCTTTTTCATGACTATGATCCCTTGAAACAATTTGATAAACCACATGAGGATTCTGTTGAAAGGTTCATAAGAAATGACGGTAAAATAAAACGCTGGATAGATGATTTTGAAGTAAGCATAGATATTATAATTGCGTTAATATACCACACTGCCTATCCCTTTAAAGGTATCATAGCGGAGCATGCAAATAAGAGAATCCAAAAATTATTTACAACAGCTGGGATTCCTGAGAATGATATTACGGTGCGAAAACACTACGAAGATCTAGGATGGTTTCTTTCTATTTCAGACCGTATTGCAGGCTATAGCCTTGGTAATTTTGATCATTCTAGAGAACTTGCACGACGCAATGTACACTCTTTAGGATGGCATCCGTCACTGATAAATGAAGAATCGGTCAAGTATTTTAGTGCATTAAAAGAGGAGAAAGAAATGGTTGAGCGTGTTTTACATGGCATCCCAAATGAATACAAAAAAAATTTTTTTAACAATGTAGAGGCTTTCAAAGAAAGTTGGGAAGAGGAGATTAACATAAGAAATTCAATCAGAAGAAAGGAACTGAGTCTTATATCAGTAGTAGAAAAAATTGAAGGCAGCCTTGATTCATATATCACACGATCTATACTGAGTATATACAAAGAATTACCTGCGCCAATTCGTCTAAACGCAGAGAAGTTTATGAGGTCACTTTCTGACAGCAATACAATCCTAATCACCTTGAGAATCGATGATGAAGAAGCGAAAATAGCTGGTTATGTGAAAGGCGGACAATTGGAGAATTACAAGCTTCGATCTGGTACACGCGATGAGAATTGGGGGAAAAAGAATACTGCACATATGGAGTGGATCAGCATTAAGCCTGGGTATTGGGGAGAGACTGGCGGTCACCTTCTTAGGTTACATTTCCTTAAAGAGGCAAGGCGTAGAGGTTACACATTTGTAACTAGTTATGTTCATCGTAACGTGATCGATAACAGAATAAACAGAGGTGAACGTATAATGATTGTACAAAAATATGATCCAGACAAACTAGATTACTATAGAGCTGATATGAGCAATTCAGTTATTCAGTACCCTGGTCAGAGCTGACACATTAATAAGATTAGAGCACTCGATTTAGGTCTTATTGTCCATAAAAAAAGCTTTTGGAATCATGATCGTGTCTAGTTTATGATTGCGTGTTGAACTAATTTTCTGATACGTCTTCGCTATTTTTAAAATAACCACAGCTTATAGATACACCCGAAATCAGAGGTCGCACGATACGGATCACTCCGGACGGCGCTTTTCTGTTCGAATCTAAGAAGAGTTGTTAGCAAGGATAGATGTTAACAAAATGGTTGTAGAAAAGTCCAAACAATGATCTGCGTGGGTAGTAGAACGTGTTTTCTTGTGGTAAAAGCAGCCTCTAAGTTAAATAACATGGTATATTTAAAAAATGATGGCATGATGTCAGAAAAGAGGGTGATAAAGATAATGATTTTGTTTTACAGCAGATTTGGAAACACTGCAAAAATGGCTGAAGAAATAGCATACGGCGCTAAGGAAATATCAGGAATTAATGTTGCCATGAGAAGAATCGCAGATGACGTTCCTATGGAAGTTGTATCCCAGAACCCAGCTTGGAGTAAAGTAGTCGAAGATCTAAATGATAGGTATCCTACAACACCAATCGAGAATTTAGTAAATGAACTGCCTCAGTATGCCGCGATAATTTTTGGTTCTCCTACTAGGTTTGGCAATATGGCAGCACCCATGAAGGCATTGTGGGACGGAACTAGCAGTTTATGGGTGAATGGTTCTCTAGTAGGAAAAGTTGGTGCAGTTTTTACCAGTGCAGCATCTGTTCACGGCGGTCAAGAGAGTACTGCAATTTCCATGATGTTTCCTATGCTGCACCATGGCATGATAATAGTGGGTGTCCCATATTCTGTACCAGAACTTACAGAGAGCGGCAGCCCATATGGACCTAGCAGAATAGTAGGAATGCTTGCCAATAAAGAAATCGAAGAAGCAGATATCAAAGTGGCAAGAGCATTGGGAAGAAGAGTCGCAGAGATAGCTGGGAAGCTTGTCTGACAAGTACCGTCTTAGTTCAAACTTAACGCACCTAAGCAAGGTCACGTAGTATCTTGTACAAACCCAGTCTCTGGATTCTACAGCCATTACCAAACAAGGGATAAATCCCTGATTGAATACAGAACCAGTAATAGTAGTTCGATCACCAATAATAAAACATTGTATGTGATTGCACTGATGGTAATCGGAACTCTGATTATTAAGTTACTCATGTATCAGATGAAGGTGAAAGGATCTAGACCAAAGACCCACAATCATTTTGTTATTGAAGGTGATGGTACTCGTTTACTACCCGATTGCTGTTTTGATCTTTTTATCTACGTTAAGAGAAACTTCTATTAGCAGATGCCTTACGAGATATTAGAGTATCCATCTGATGTTACTAAATCAGAAGGTTTGGTTTCATTGTAGTAGCAATATGCGAAATAAAAAAGATGACTTATTTTTTGTGTTATGTGCCCCGGTGTTGTTCTAATTCTACTTCAGTCTTAAATTTCTTTCCGCAAACGATACATTTGAATTTCTTTCCGAATAAATTGAACTGCATTACTGATAGATTAAATTTGAGATGAATATACTAACCGGTAATTATCTAGGTAATTTTCCAATACCTGTTTACACTTGATCATCCATTGAATTCTGTTTATGAGGATATTCTTATTGACCTCGATTAGAATCAAGATTCCAGAGACAGTATTTCCTGACAGGGCAAAACCATCCATATAAATTTTAAACGATTGTTACAGTGACTGTAGGCAACTAACGGAAGTCTTTTTCTTCTCAGGCATTGCAGGGAGAGAAACCTAAAATGATAGGACGTGTTAAATACAGAAGACGTCTTAGACCTGTATTCACGATGACATATATTTTAGGTTCGCACCAAAACAATAGCGTTGTTTTGGTTCCATTCGAATTGACTTGTCCTGCAGGACCAAAACACGACTCTTCAATCTTCGGGATATATGGAGGAAGTCTTATATGCTAAATGAATGTCCCGATAGAGATATCAAAATGAAACACAAACAAGAACGTACATGTGCCGTACCAGAATGCAAAGGTAACCCTAGCTTTGGACCTGTCCTTATGCCCAATCATAGTTTGACGTTCAAGGAAGCATATTTCTGTATTGAATGTAAGGAGCTTTTAGTGCGGGAACTTATTGAACGAGTAATTGCGAAGAATATACCACTTGATATGCTGAATAATTAATTAATAATTGAAAAACAGGCTCAACCAGGCTATAAGCCAGAAAAAAATTATTTAATGGACTTCTAAAAATATTAATATAATAAGACACTCAATCTACTTGTAGAAAGTATTTGATTTCAAGTATGCAGACCGAAGAAAGAGGCTTGCATTACACTTCTACCGCTTTTTCCCCAGGCAGTTCCGCAACTAAAGTGAACTCGAGCGATAATACGAAAAGCAACATCAACTTAGAATACTAATGGCAATTATAAAGACGACAACAAATCTATATTGTATAACTAGTGACCGGCTGAAACGGAAATGGGAAACGCTTTGATTCAACATCAAGCAAAATAGAGAACATGAATTTCACAATTACCAACACTGACAAAAAACCAATAACTAGTGTATTTTGTTGACTTACCATGGTGCACAAAATAGCAGTTCTAGTCCCAGTTATGATTACGGCTATTGCATTAGGCGTGCTAGGTCTTGTGTTTATTCCACCAGGAGTCAAAAATGCACCTGCAGGCTTTCCTGTAGGAACAGTTAGGATAAATCATGATGTAATTAAGGTTGAGGTTGCAAAGTCTAGTGCAGAAAAAGAAAGATGGCTTATGTTCAGGCATGAAAAAATGCCATTTAATTCCGCGATGATTCTAGTTTATGACAAGCCAGATCTGTATTCAATGTGGCTCTTAAATATAGGGTACAATCTTGATCTAATTTGGTTTGACGAAAATGGAAATGTAGTATATATGGTAAAAGACGTACCTCCATGTAAGAGCACCTTTGATATGGCTGACTGCACTTATAAAAATACAGAACCCGCTAAATATGTGATTGCTGCGACATCAGGATTCATAGATAAACATCGGGTTAATAAAGACTCAAGGATGAGCATAACTTCTATCTAAATTCAGTAATAATATTCGAAACTAAAAACCAATATAATCCACTCCTATGTGATCTGAAATATTCAGTTAACCACAGCCGTGACGTAGAGATACCCGTTCGCTGCCAGCGAGAGATTGTCCGGTCATAAGAGCCGCTGGTCGTGCGTCGCCGTCTCCTATTCTCTGTCTGGACGTCGACGCAAGATCGCCTTGTGTTCATAATTGGTCGAGTGAATATTACCCGCCGCGTCCGAATCAAGGCCGTCCGATGCGCCACCCCTGTCGTCGTCGTCAGCGTAGATCTTTACTGCTCGGAATATCGAAAACTCTTCTTACATCCTTGCTACGTGCGCCCAAAGACTCGCGTTATTCAAAGCTGAAGGTGCAACGTCATTGGATTCTTCAGCCATTTCTTCTTCTGGTATCAAAGTTAACTCTACTTTTTCATACGAAGATTTATTTGATAAAATGCCAAAAATCTGATCTTAATAAACAAAAATCTGCTAAAGTCATGATTGGGAACAACCCATATAATTAGGACGGCAACCGGCTTACTCAGCAGATTAAAAAGCAATGCCCGTCATTTATTTTAAATTGATAAAAAGCAGAATAAGTAGTGACATTACATTGTCGATAGACTGTATTTCATATGAATTTATTTAGTTGTCTATATCTTAATACCTTATCACCTTCTCTAAGAAATTTCTCATAGGACCCAGTCTGAGTAAGTAGTAATAAAAAAACATCTCTTTTAGTATTGGCTCGCCGAATTTATTACGGTATTATACGTCCTTTATTACGTACGATACGGTAACATATTTAATGGCTCATGGACGTCCGCTTTTGCAATATTTCTGCTCAGAGTGTAGCACACTTCTGACGGAGACAGACAAGTCTATTGATTTTATACGATCGTCTGAAGAATGCCCAAAATGTGGTTGTCTACTTTCAGAGAGTCTAAAAAGAGCGCTGACACCACAACAAGATAATAGTAATTCAACAGCATCACTATTATTTCCACCAAAATTCCATACTGCTTCTAGATTAAGATTTGATATTGAAAAAATAGATTCTATTTTGAAACTTGGAATTGGCGAATGCATATGCTTAGTCGGAAACCATTCAAAAATTCTTATCGAAAGACTGTGTATTAGCGCTTTACTACCAGAGAGCCATGGTGGATTTGGTTCTCCTAACGTAATAATTATTGATGCTGGAAACAGTTCAGATATTTATAGTTGTGTGAATTTCGCGCGCCAATATGGACTTGATATCAAAGATATCTTGAAGAGAATAATTGTAAGTAGGCCTTTCACAATTTATCAATTAGCAAATTTAGTCACTTATGAATTACCAAACGTTGTTCGTAAATTCGATACCAAGATCATTATTATTTCAGATATACTTCGCATGTTCTTAGAAGACCCGCAAGTGAGAGTTGGTGAAAGTAGGCGATTGGTAAAAGAAATTACAACTTCAATACGACAACTCTCAACCAATACATCAGTTATTGTAAACTTACGCTGTGATCAGCCTTCTGAGTACTCTCAAATGCTTTTACCAAGTATTGATAAATGTATACAAATTACAAACGGCGAATCCGACAACCGCCTTTTTGTCCAAGTAAACAATCGAAATACTAGCCACAAAAAAGAAGATTGCAAAATCATACAACTGCAACGACGAGATCTGGAAATAATTCCTCAGAGATAATACTACAACTAATTCTTTGCTAATGAAACAACTATTAGTGGATGAGTCGGATGTTTCTATGGATAGAGACCAGGCAATCAGTGGATAAAAACAATAGATGGCCACACTCTCATTTATTGACTCATTTATTG
>DAOM01000160.1:0-2272 GCA_002501855.1 Candidatus Nitrosopolaris nunavutensis | reverse complement strand
TATTGACTCATTTATTGACTCATACCAATCATGTTTCTATGTATTACCGGATGGTGAGGCAGCGGGTGCACAATTTTTCACGATACCGATGGGATGAAAAGTTTACTCATCTATTTACTGATGTTAGTAGCAAGCTTTCTTTGTGGTAAGTTTCATCTATTCTAGTGTAGGATTTGCAGAAGGTAGCAATCCTCGTTCTAGCAAGTATCAATTAATTTACAAATACCACCTCGTCGCAGAAAGCTTGCGGAATGGCCTGAAGTGTATGAAAGACCGGGCAGCACATTAATGTATACTTTTTCTCCTGCTTCAATGGTAGTTGTCTTTTCAGGTAATAGTAGGTAACCATTTGCTTTACTCAAAACAGTCATCATTGCTGTCTCACCTGTTATGGGCGTTGCCTTAACATTACCCTCTTTTGATAACCAGGCGTTAACGTAAGCTATTTTTGTGAAATTCTTAAATTTTTTGCGTGCCTCCCACTTTTCTGTTAATATCCCCGCTATTCTCAGTCCATTAAATTCTGGCAGACCTGACAGATATTGTAGTAATGGCTGAGCAAATGCAATAAAAGCGTTAACAGCTCCTTGTATAGGCCCAGGTAGGATAATTACCGGTTTACCCTTTAACGCTCCGACACCGGCCACTCGTCCACGATCAAGCTTCACACCATGAGCTAAGACACCAGGTCTTCCTAGAGAGTTGATTGATTCTTCCACAACATCGTATTCTCCCACTGAAGAACCTGCTGTTGTAAGAATCATATCAGATTTCTCTAAAGCGAATCTGATCTTCTTTCTGACCTTGTTGACATTGTCTGGCGTTACACCCAAATCAAAGGATACCCCGCCACCTTCCTGTACCAATCTAGAAATGACATGGCTGTTGGTATTCAGAATCTTACCCCTCTTAATTTCATTTAGATTATCAGTTAGCTCGTCTCCTGTTGGAATTATTGCAACTCTAGGTTTCATAAATACTGGCACTCTAGTAATACGAACCATAGCCAATAACGCAACATCTTGTCCTCTTAGTATATTTCCTCTGTTCAGTAACAGTGAATCCCGCCGTACGTCCTTACCCAAAGGAGAGACGAAAGCTCCCTTTGGAAGCGAGGCCAGAATTCCAACCTTATCTTTCGATTCATGTGTGTATTCAACAGGTACAACGGTATCTGCCCCTTGTGGCAAATTGCCACCAGTAGATATTCTACATGCTTGCCCAGAATGCAAGACACCACTCGGAACATTCCCTAATCCGACATTTCTGACTATTTTTAACGTTATTGGACCGGAATCAGAAGCATGTTTAATATCATTAGCCAACACCGCAAACCCATCCATGTGAGAAGAATCATACACAGGGATATTGACATCTGATATTACATCTTCAGACAGAACTCGTCCGTAAGATTCCAGAACTGAAATAAGCTCGGCTTGTGGTTGGACCTCAATGTTTTGTCTAAGGCTCTTGTAGGCTGCTCCGATCGAAAGATATGTAATAGGTTTGAGTGTCATGAAAGAATTCAAAATGTAGTCTACAACAAGTAATAATATCTTTTGCCATTTCTCATAACAGTCATCGATGAAATATTTCATATTTGGGGTACATTGACAAATCCGGAAAGATTTACTCGCAAATATTCAAAAACTTGGTCAGTAATTATATCAGCTGCTTGCTGGTGTGTGCTGAACAATTATACAAAGAAAAATGAAAACAAAAAAATTATTGTTTGTGAAGGAACTGTTGCTGTTGTACAGTAAGGAATGAATTCCAAGCCTTTGCGGCGGTGGTTGTAAATTCTGTCACTGAGTCAACTGTTCGATTAAAGGTTCTGTAGTTTTCTCCTGCTGCATGTAGCGCGCTGATCGTCAGTTGGTTATTAATGTCAACTGCTCGGATTACGTTCTTGGTGATTTCATTTGATTGCTTTACAAATTCTTCGGTGTACGGTGGTGTTACTATCGGAACGTTCCCGTTTGTTGCGAGAAGCTTTTGAGCTGTCACCATATTCTGGATAGTATTCTTGACTGCTGCTATATAGTCTAGTTGTAGATTAGAAATCGATTGTGTGTACTGTGGTTGAGCTTTAGTTAACTCGTCTACAATTCGAATATAGTTCTCTCTTGCTGTATCGTATAAGTTAATTACTTCGGTTGACCTTGTTGTAGTATTTACGTCGTCTTTAGATTTATTGTCTATCATTTTATATCTCTATATCCAGGGATATTGACATCTGATATTACATCTTCAGACAGAACTCGTCCGTAAG
>DAOM01000347.1:14927-15343 GCA_002501855.1 Candidatus Nitrosopolaris nunavutensis | reverse complement strand
ATTGCAATCAGTCTGCTAAGGGGGGTATGGCTGTAGTGGGACGATGACTTTAAATGCTGCTAAAGCCGCGATTTCCTTTGCGCTAACCCTTGTAATGATTTCATATATGCCGGTATCTGGGAATAGGTATTTTACCGAAAACTGCCCGTCAGGAACTGTTATATTCCTGAATCTGAAGTTGCTAAACTGTCCACGCTGTTATGTGTCACTAAAATATTTGCTACAAGGTTTTTCAAATAATCTCCTGTCTTTAGATTCTGTATAAAGAACTTAAGTTCAGTTGGTTGATCTAATATCGGCTTCTGAGGTTGATATGCAAACTGAATTTTTATATTCTGTTCGGTATTCGTCCATATTTGAGGATTATTATTAACATTTATGTTGGCAGCTTGTGCCTCAGAGCTTTGAGCATTTGA
>DAOM01000347.1:0-14796 GCA_002501855.1 Candidatus Nitrosopolaris nunavutensis | reverse complement strand
AAAACAAATTCTTAATGTCCTCGCAATCCAATAACAAGAATTTTCCAGAACAGATGTTCATAAAACGATCAGGCAGGCAGGGATCTGAATGATAATTGCAATCAGTCTGCTAAGGGGCCTCAGAGCTTTGAGCATTTGACGATAGAATAGATAACAACGATAACAGCATCAAGAATACTAGCAAATGAAACATGAATCCAATGTGGTGATGCCTTTTCACCAATTGGTGTTTCAAGATCATCGAATTATCTTATTGATTAATATAAAAATTGTTTGGTATGTTCGACGAATGTATTACAAGAGTGAAATAGTAGAGTTGTATTCTCACCACTAATAGGGGTAAAACGAGCAGACATGTATCAAGCTTGGATAGCATTACGACTATCTGCATTAGAAATAAAGTGTAGAAGATAGAGTGCATGTGATGGTATTCTGATGGAGCGACGTAACATCATATGTTTTGTATGTAAGAGTGACAGGGTAATAACAGATCATGAATCTGGAGAGGTCATTTGTAGTAACTGTGGTCTAGTGATTTCTGATAATATTCAAGATTCAACTGATGCAATGTATGATAAGAGCAGGAAAACTGGAGTTACAAATTCTTTAGCTCGTTATGATATGGGTCTTTCTACTATTATGGGAAAGTCGAATCAAGATGCTGGTGGCCACATACTCGACGCAGCTATGCGTTCAAGGATGGAAAGGCTAAGAAGATGGGACCTTAGAATAAAGACTAGTACTTCTAATAATCGAAATCTGAGGGATGCCTTCGATCAGCTTCACACATCAAAAGACAAACTTGGGCTACCTGATTCAATAGTTGAGAAAACTGCTTATATCTACAGAAAAGCTCAGCAAAGAGGACTAGTACGTGGAAGGGCGATATCTGCAGTATTGGATGCTGCTTTGTATATTGCGTGTAGAGAATTAGGAATTCCAAAAACACTAAAAGAGATCGCTGTAGCAAATAATATTAAACGTAGAACATTAGCAAAAAGTTATAGACTGCTAATCACTGAACTTGATATAAAAATTCCAATCATCGATTCTACGAAATGTATTATTAAAATTTCAAACACAGCTAATTTGAATGAAAAGACCAAACGTAAGGCTATAGATATTATGTATCATCTTAATAAAAAAGAAATACCTGCTGGAAAAGATCCGATGGGAATTGCAGCAACAGTACTGTACATAGCATGTCTATATACTGGTGAAAAAAGAACTCAAACTGATATTGCTCAGGCAGCAGGAGTAACGGAAGTTACCTTGAGAAACAGATACAGGCAGATAAAAAGACTTGAATTGGATTTGGCACCAATCGTTACACGACAACTCTTAATCGGCAAAGTTGAACATATGTAAAGAGTTCGTCATTATTCTAAAGAGTTACATGTAGCTACACAGAAAATTGCTATAAAGGGGTCTAAAAAAGTAGGGAAGTTCAACAAGAGATAACGTGAAAAATCTCCGTCTAAACCTAATAAAGTGTCTACACGGTATGATAGACTATATGATTTTACATGAGTTTTGTCACTTGAGATTTTAGGAACGTTATTACGAATGTTTCTGCTTGCACCTTAGTTAACTTGGCTAACCTGTATTCAAATACTTTGAGTGTTACCTACTGTGGAAGGAAACTGAATAGACATACCTTTCCTTTTGTTGTGAATAGCAACAATGACCGATAACCTGCCTATCAACTACCAATTCAAATTCCTTGGCAGAGAATAATTCGATATCCTGTAGGTTGCTACGCTAGTTTCCATCAAATAGCCGCTGTTCAGCATCATTAACATCAGTCTTCAAAGTTATTTCCACTTGCAGCAGCCAATTTCATATAGTTTGTCTTTGTACACATGATAGGCCGTACCCTCCCGGGAGGGTACAACATTAATTTCCGTACTTTTTTACAATAAATTTTAAAAAGTAATGTTACGTATGAGCATACGATAAAGCATTTTAGATGTTATTGAACATTGTTCTACGATCCTAAATTTACCCTATCCAAACGACCAGGGTAGGTAAAAAATGGTGTATTAAGCTTAATACGTTTTGATCCAATTATCGAAATTATCTATTAGTGAGGCTAATGAAAAACAAGACGATCTGATAACAATAGGATTCAGAGTCAAACCGAAGCAAAAGGCAATCATTCAAGACTATGTTAATCGAAGGTACAACCAGTTCGTAGTAGATCCCAAGACCCCGTAACATCCCCGCTGGAAAGGCTATTCTATTTACTATCCTCAAAATATTTTAATTCTCAAATCAATAAAAAAGCGGAGAATTTGTTTGAATTAGGATTGTCCGACTTACAGTATTAGTAGAATTATCTGTATCCAGAACAAGAATTGAAGCCATGGGTAGAGAAAGTTAGTCAAATACCAGTAATATTGACACTACCAAGTCAGTGGAAACATGCGAACACTAAATTACCAATCACAAAACAAATCATGGTCGAATACATAGGTCGATATATGCGTGCGGAAAGCTGCCGTATAATAAGAAAGCATGAGCAACTCCACAGTGTCAGGAAATACGACTTCCCACTATTTGGCCGCCACTATAAATGTGCAAAGCGAGATAGCAAAGAAGGTAATATCGGAGAATATTCCCAATAAAGAAATAATCTATATTTGCGGTGTAGACGTTGCGTACAGGAACAACATTGCGTACTGCTCTGCGGTACTGATGAACAAGAATAGTATGGAGGTAAAGGAATCTGTCAACATAACATTGAGCGTTAAGCACCCATATGTGCCCAGTTTTTTTATGTTAAGAGAATCCGAAGCAATAATAAATATTTTGAAACCGTTAAAAAACCGTTTTGACCTTCTATTAATTGATGGTCATGGCGTTCTTCATCCAAGGAGATGTGGGCTCGCCTCTTACATAGGCGTTATAATAGACAGTCCAACAATTGGTGTTGCAAAAAGCATCCTGTGCGGCTCAGTTAATGCAGATCATTTTATCGATGTTGATGGAGTTATCAGTGGGTTTAAAATGATAAAGGAAAAAAAGAAACCAATCTATATAAGCGTCGGTCATAAAATTAATTTAGTAAATGCTATCAGAATCGTTAAGCAATTAGTTAAGCCGGAAGAACGAATTCCCGAACCGCTACGGCTTGCAGATATCTACTCCAAAGCGCTAGCAAATTCGGTACCTTAAACGTAACTCACTACAAATCTTAATTTGGGTTCCATCAAGCTTAGTTTATGTGAGCACAATCAGAACCACCGACAGCATTGGTTTAATTGAAAATCACTTGGTACGCATGTAGTAGACGAAACAAAATGAGAAACTGGACTAACCGAAGTGTTGCTGGCCCTTCTGAAGTCTCTACCATCCATTCTTAGTAGGTTTTTAGAACAGAAATATGACCACTCTCGGAAAACTGCGAATTTGGGCACTGGCATATGTTAGCTACTTCTGATCGGAATTGTTTCCGTTCGTCCTTAACTTAGCGTATGAAATGCTATGGGAGCTTAAAATCGTGTCAAATAATTCACCCACTTAAATAGGTGACTTGATTATACTTTTTACTTCTAATGACTATTCTTATAGTTGCAATGCAGGATTTCCTCCTCTCACTTGAATCATCAAAGACAGGTTGGAAAACTCATGAGTCTCTGAAAGGAACTCATCCGCAATCCGTAACATTTGACCCTCGAAATCCAAACCGTGCCTATTGCGGGACGTTCGGTGATGGACTATGGAAAAGCGATGATGGCGGCCAAACTTGGGATAGAATTGGAAAAGACGCTATATCCAGTAATAACGTGATGTCAGTTTCAGTTAGCCGCCTAGAACAGGGAAATAAAGTATACGTTGGAACTGAGCCGAGCGCTCTGTATAGATCTGATGACGAAGGATACTCTTGGCAGAGAATGAGTACTCTTAACAATTTGGAGTCATCCAAATCATGGAGCTTTCCTCCTAGACCTTGGACTTCTCATGTACGTTGGATTGAATTAGACGTAAACATCCCTGATTATCTTTTTGTTGCAATAGAAGCCGGAGCTCTAGTCCAGAGTCGTGATGGTGGCAGAACTTGGATAGACCGGGTTGAGCAAGGACCATATGATACTCACACTCTTGCTACACATCAAAAGGCCCCTAAATGCCTCTACTCTTCTGCAGGCGACGGCTATTTTGAAAGCTTTGATTATGGAGAGTCTTGGAAGAGGCCGACAGCTGGGCTTAAGCATAAGTACCTTTACGGACTTGCTGTTGATCCGGCTGATCCCCACACTATTGTTGTATCGGCATCTCAATCGGCCTGGCAAGCACATTCCGTTGAAGGTGCGAATTCATTAGTATATAGAAGATCTTTGGAGAATGATGGTGGAGAGTGGAAAGCAATTTCAAATGGTCTTCCAGAATCACAAGGAACAATTGTTGCTATCCTTGCCGCAAATCCAAAAAATAGTGGAGAATTCTATGCCATTAACAACCGCGGAGTATTTTGTTCTATTGATACTGGCCTTGCCTGGAGAGAGCTCGATGTATCATGGTCCAAAGAATATCTTTCACAACATCCTTGGGCATTAGCAATTCGAGGAGAAGACTAGTAGTTCGCAAATTGGATTATTTTTTAACCGTAATGGGAACTATTGTTAAACATGGTTCTAGATACATAAGCTAATTGTAACTGGCATCTGAATCGAGTCAAAAAGTTAAAAATGTCAGAGCCTATTCTAAAACCATCAAGGCTGAGGTTAGAAGCTGTTGAATATTAGTAGAGTTATATCTGAAGAGATTTCAGGCATTGACTGGCAAAGAGTAACAGAAGAACTGAATGAAAAAGGATACGCGTTAGTGTCACGATTCTTACCGGTTCAATATTGCGATGAACTTATCGGCGAATATGACAACTCCAATCTCTATCGCAAGACCATTACGATGGAAAGGCATCGTTTCGGATTAGGTGAATATAAATATTTCAAATATCCTTTACCGGATCTAATCCATACTGCCAGAAGAGCGATTTACCCAAAACTTGCACCTGTTGCAAATACTTGGATGAAGGTATTAGACATAAAAAGACAGTTTCCTGATCAGTTTGATGAATTTCAAAGGCTTTGCCATGACAATAATCAAACAAAGCCCACTGTCCTTATTTTAAAATATGGTAAGGGAGGGCATAATACGTTACACCAGGATTTATATGGAAATATTTTTTTTCCTTTTCAATTGGTTTTATTCCTGAATGAGCCAGATGATGACTATACTGGCGGAGAATTTGTATTAACACAGCACACTCCAAGAGCACAATCAAAAGCCATTGTCTTAAGACCGAGTAAAGGAGATATGCTGATATTGACTACAAATTTTAGGCCAGTGAAAGGGAGTAAAGGATATTATCGGGTGCAAATGAAGCATGGTATAAGTGAGGTACACGATGGAGACCGGCATACCCTTGGAATTATTTTTCATGATGCCCTAAGCTAATTCCATGATACGACATAACGAGACTAGTGATATAGAACTGAAGAATCGAATTAAACGAAACGAGATTTGCTTTGGAGAAAATGTAAAGCCTAGAATTTACGGCAAACTGAATTGTAGATCAGGGAATGGAATGCGTGTGTTTTTTCTGCTACGACAGGAAGCCCTATTGCAGGCACTGCATGATAATGGATAATGAATAAAAAAATGGATTTATTTGATCAAGACAGGATAAGCAATCTTTTACATAAAGACGGAACGGTAAACTATTACAGAAACGTACTGACACATGATGAAGCAAACCGCTATTTTGATTTGTTATTGCAAAACATATTATGGAGAAACGATGAAGCCGTCATTTTTGGTAAGCATATCGTTGCAAAGAGAAAAGTTGCGTGGTATGGTGATTCTGACTATTTGTATACTTATTCAAATACAACAAAGCAAGCATTAACATGGACCAAAGAACTTTCTGACCTTAAACAAAGAGTAGAAGACGTTACAGGAACAAAATTCAATTCCTGTTTACTGAACTTATATCACAATGGAGATGAAGGTATTGCATGGCATAGTGATGATGAAAAACCATTAGGAGAGAATAGCATCATTGCCTCATTGAGTTTTGGAGCAGAACGAAAATTTTCATTTAAGCATAAGCAAACTAAACAAACAATTTCAGTTGTACTTGAACATGGCAGTTTGCTTATAATGAAAGATGCTACACAAACGAATTGGCTTCATAGCTTACCCAAGTCTAAAAAAATAACCCGACCGAGAATAAACTTAACTTTTCGAACGATAGTATACTAACCTATCCCAAAAGACCACCTATAGTGACATTGACGCTGTGAAGTTTGCCTCACGACTTGTGCATTTAGACGATTAAGAATCTTATTTTAAGGTCTATTCAGGAGCTTTGATTAAGTGGAAATTAATTCTTCGTTATTTGAATTTTGAATTTACATCATTTATTATATTGGGTGCTGCTGTTTTAGTAGATGCAGCATTTGTATTTGACTCTACTGCTTTTTTTGTACTCTCTAGATATGCAATGCTCATTGCCAAATTTCCAAAACCCATTGAATTAAGATTTTCAGACGGAATAAGAACTATCGTATTGCCCTGAAGCTTTATTGATTCATACAGCATGTTTGATTGTCTTAATGCATAAGCTATAGGATTATTTGTGTATACGTTGGCTGCCTCTACGAATCTAGCGGCTACCAGAATCTCTGATTCACCGTATATGACCCTTGCGTTTTTCTCTCGTTCAGCTTGTGCCTGCATTGACATTGCATTCTCTAATTCCTGAGGGATGATTACTTGTCGTATTTCTACTCCTGTTACTTCAATACCCCAATTACTAGCTTCTTGCGCTATTACAGATTTAATAAGATTATTTATATCAACCCTTTTTGATAGTATTTCTTGAAAGAAAGCAGAACCAATATTGTTTCTGAGGGTAGTTTGCGAAACCTGCTGTATCATCTCATTAAAGTTTTCAACATTTAAGAGAGCATCTTTAGATCGATCTTCAATAATTTTGTACCTAAGTATTGCATCAATAGTTACAGGAACGTTATCTCTTGTAAGCATCCTCTCAGCTTTAAATTCTCGTACCTTTTCTCTTATGTCTAGCACAAGAACACTATCTGCAAACGGTATCCTAGTTTGAACTCCTGGACCAACTCGTTTCTGATATTTTCCTAATCTGAGAATTATTGCTCTATCATACTGCTTGATGATAATTAGAAATGAAGAAATAATTACAGCAATGCCAGCGGCAATTGCTAAATACATTATCAACACGTTTTTTAATGATAATCCAGTTCCAATTCCAATTATTAGAATTATTATGCCAACAATAAGTTGGGTTCCTGAACCCTTCTTCATAACATCCGTAATACCTGGTATGGACGATTCCCTAGACATATTATCTATATATTATTTGCACAACAACCATGCATAAAGGTTTGGATTTGTTTTTTTTAGTGACAGGTGGGATTATAAATATATCAGAGAGGACTCCCGAAATATCGAAAATGTGGATGAATCTACGTTTTGGCTCTACTAGAGTTTTGCCGTAGATTCATGCTAGCTGTAAACAACTTTCATTGTTCAATTTCTAAGATCGATATAATACCATATATTAAATCAAAACGAGATTAATCCCTATGTGGCCAAGTATTGTCATGCTTATCAAGTTCAGCTAGCCGTTTGTATGCAACCTCGACTGTCATAGGATCATTATATATGGATGAACCTGGTTGCTGTTTACGGCCACCTTCACGTAGTGAACCCGCATCTACAGGCGTAAAACCTATCTCATCAATAAGTTTTGATACAACAGCTTTTGCATCGGGGTCGTCTCCCGCCACAAATAGTACTAGACGCTCTTCCTGGGAGTTACGAGCTCCTGTACGCAACATTTCATAATACATCGTATTGAATGCTTTTACAAGACGAGCACTAGGTAGTTGTTTTGTTACCTCTTCACTTGACGTAGAGTTACCAAGATCAATTACTTCAAAATTCTCAGAATAAGGGTTCATTGCATCAATTACAATTTTTCCTTTGAAAAGATCAGATGGTGGAAGTTCATGTTTTTTCCTCCAAGGTATTGCAAGTAATACCACTTGAGCAAACCTGACTGCCCCCTCCGGAGTTGCAGCAGTAACATTATTGGAACTGATTGACTTTACAAGTGCATTCAGGGATGCCTGACCACTAGAATTACTGATTTCTACTTGATGCCCGGCTTTTGCAAATAAATGTGCTAGTGTTGCTCCTATATTTCCTGAACCAATAATACCTATTTTCATGTTTTCTGTTTCACTATGTTAACTATAGCTTTGTAAGGATATAAAGTGCCTTCTTCTGAAGCTTTTTTTAAGACTGTAATCCCTGCGAAACCACTACCCAAAATTACTATAGTGAACTACTCACTGTGTTCTTAGAATCTGCATGATTTATCAATAGTGGGAGCGATGCTGCCCCCAATTGGAATATCACCGTTATGCCCGAGTTGTTCATGCCGCCTACCCTGGCTGCATTTAATCTACCCGTAAACTTTCTGCCATTTTTGCACAGTGAGAAGACATGTATTGGTTAGCTCCTCCAAGGCGATCGTTCCACTTTGCCACCATCGTTTGAGCGCACTGGTTGGCTACGTCATCATCATGCGTTTTGAACACTAACCAAGGATTACTAAATCCACCAACTTGTTCGGCGATCTTGGTGAAGTTAGCAAACATCTTGGTAGCATTAATTGCGCTGCTTTTGAGATCTTTAACGAACTCCATCTGCGTAACAACGTCCTGATGAGTACCAAGTCTGGTCAGATGACCAGCAACTAATGTATCGAAAGGATAGCTCAAGGCTTGCTCATGAGCTTTGATGAAGCCAGGCACATCTTCAGCTATTGCCAAGTCCCTGAAAGGAACCCAACCTGGAAAGACGACGTCGACCAACATAAGGACTTTCTGGGTTGGGGCATAAATGAAGGTATTACCTCTTTCGTGGTTGACACCCTTGTAATCTAATATCAAGGTCTGGTTACCTAACTTTACAGTATAGGATTTTGAAAATGTCAGAGTAGGTGCTGGAACGCTCGTGTCATTGTGATCCTTCAAGATTGTAGCTGTCTCCTGTTGTGCTATGTAAGTAGCGTTTGCAGGAAACATACTAGCCGCCCCAATATGGTCCATATGTGCGTGGCTATAGATAACAACCTTCACTGGTTCCTTTGTTACCTCAGCAATAGCTTTAAGATAGTTTTTGCCAATTGTGAAAGGTGCATCAACTACGATGACTCCTTGGTTGCTTACGAGGAACATGGTATTATACGATCCATCGGTGACCCAATACAAGTGGTCACGAATTTCTTGAACCAGATAGCCCTTTGCAGGAATCTGGGGTCCCATGGCTATCGCTGGAATATGGATTGTGGAGTTTACAGTATTGTTCTGTTTTGCTGCATAAGCTTGTTTTACCGCATAAGAGGCAAATTTCAGATATCCATAATCTTCGTGATCCTCTTGAACTAGCGCTTTTGAATTTTGGATATACGAAGTAGATAGAAGGGATGTTGCTAAGAGAATAACTAAGAAAACACTCCCCGATTGCAGTACTTTGCTGTTTAGACTTGATTTATTAAGCATATTTACAGTCCCCAGATCTGATGATATAACTCTTATGGATACAAAAACATCACATGTTATACAATCTATATATTACAATTAATTAGTTATACACAGCTAATAATGTTGCTATGGCAAATGAAATTTTAATACAACTGAATTTCTGGATATTTCTAACCGAGCCAGCACTTGAAGTACAATTTTTATTTCCTGCTGCAATGCCATTTTGCCAAGTTTGACTACACTACCTTCAGAAAAAGCTGGATTTGTTTAATCTCATTACTGGGATACATTGTATCTTTGTTAGTTACTTGTACAATCTGCTTAGTTGAGTGAGTGAGGTTATTAGGAACAGACAATTCATTCGAACTCAAAACCAGTATGAACAAGTTCTACAAGAAGAGTATCGATTTCATCTTTTATCATTAAAGTTTTGTCCAATGGGATGTCCTGCTAATATCTGTCAGAAAAATTTTGAACATCATCGATGGAAGTGTCTATTGTTGTTATTGACGAGCTCTAATTGGACTTCAAACAATGATGCTTTACTACAACGACAAGAAATTTAGCTCAAAATCGTACGAAAAGAGTCAGTCGGCAAGCCAAAGATGCCTTGGGTGCTAAAGATCTAGTAGAACAACAACAGAAATCTACTAGGTGTGGTAACTATTACTAAGTGAGTAGCAAATACTACTAGGTTTAAGTAACTACTTGTAGTAAAACTAAGATCTAATGAGAGAAGATATGGTATTGAATAAAGGTACTAACGAAGGGGATAGGCAAAAAGTTGCCATTGTTACGGGTAGCTCAAGTGGAATAGGATATGCAACTTCACTAATGTTAGCAAGAAAAGGATTTTATACATATGCTTCAGTGCGTAATACCAATAAATCTGCAAGTCTCGAATCGATAGCCAATGCTGAAAGGCTACCTTTGAAATTAATTCAGCTAGACGTCACTGACGATAGCTCGGTAAAAGACGCAGTAGAAAAGATTGTTTTAGAAAAAGGAAGAATTGATGTGCTAGTTAATAATGCTGGATATGGTCTATTCGGAGCATTTGAAGATCTTTCATTGGATGAGATAAAAGCACAATTTGAAACCAATTTCTTTGGAGTCATAAGAGTAACACAACATGTCCTTCCTATCATGAGGACTCCGGCGAATGGCGGTGGTGTTATTGTAAATGTTAGTTCGATTAATGGACTCATAGCATTTCCCGTGATCTCCGCATATGTAGGCACCAAATTTGCTATCGAAGGTTTGAGTGAATCTATTGCATACGAACTTGAGCCTTTTGGAATCAAAGTAATATTGATCGAGCCGGGTGCAATTGGCAGTAATTTCATGAAGGGAAGTGTTTTACCTAAGAGAGCGCTAGATCCACAGTCGCCTTACTCAGAATTAGTGCAAAAATTTAGCGTTAAAACAAGTTCTCAGCATGATAATGCAACACAGCCGGAGGAAGTTGCAAAGACTATATTCCAAGCTATTTCAATTGAAAAGCCTGAATTTAGATATGTAGTTGGCAACGATGCTGTTAGTTTATTGGAAGCAAGAAAAAATATGCCATATTCAGAGTTCCAAAAGATGATAATACAAAATATCATACAATAGTTATGCATATCATCAAATATCTGCAGACGATATGTAGATAACAAAATAAGAACAATATACCTCCAATTTAAGAGTTCTAATAATATGCCTAGGTCAGTTCGAACTTCCTGTAGCAGCTGCTAGATGCTAGCGGTTTCCACATAAAGTCGGCCAATATTTTTCTCCTCTAGATTAGGGAACTTGGTTTCAGTCTTGGTCTATTTTATGTAAGGAGCATACACCATGTCTCTTCAACGTAATCCTATGTTTATCTGGCCGATTTCTAAGCTTCAGATACGTATGCATGCATACATTACATCGTACACCAATCCAGCATAAAGAACTGTAGAATAGATTTACGTTTTCTAGTGAATGCAAATATCATTTCATATCATATGAGTAAACATTGATTCTGGCTCTGTTTTAAACCGGGCAAAAAGCTTTCCCAGTCTTCCTCATGACTAACTCCATCTGTAAGTAAATCTTCGAATATTTCATGAGTAACTAGATCTTTCATATGATATTTTTTTGCTTGTTTGATATATTTTTCGATTACACAACTTTCACCTTCTATCACCAGTTCCACGATTCTGTATCATTAGCCATGGTATTGTTTAGGCTACAGTAGCGGAATGTGCTTACTTTATGACGATTCGTGGCGCTGACGGTCTTTTCTTTATACTACCAGCAAGTACAATAGATACTACTGAGAGCAATGTCGCTGTAAGAAATATTAGATTATATGATTGAGGAGCCGGGAATGAAGAACCACTGATGCCCTTAACGAACGCTTGATTTGCTTGCATAAATATTCCAGCTATGACTGGACCAACAGAGGTCCCAATTAGATAAAGAAGAGTAGTCATCCCAAGCGATACTCCATTCGACTGCTTTGGAGTATTCACCAAAATGATATTAATGCTACCGATCTGTGTTAATGATAGTCCAGTTGCTATTACGGCAAGGGAGGTTGTTATTAAAAATTCTGTTGAATGTAACGCAAAGAGCAAAAAGAATCCTGCAATGGATATTATAATTCCTGATATGGTAGGGCTTTGATTACCAAATTTTGATACTATGAAACCGGAAGCAATAGATACTATTAGTGATATAACCATGTAAGGCAATTGAACGTTTGCGATACTTAATGCATTTCCACCAAATCCTAACGGAGGTGGACTTCGAATCAGTATAGGTATAGTCTGATACACTACCATTAAAGCAGTAATGCCAACTACCATGTTTATGATATTCGCACGAAGTAGAACTTTATTTACCAACAGCTTGAGATCGATTAATGGAGAATCTGCCTTTCTCTCTGTCATAATAAAAAATGACAGAGAAATAGTTGCCGCAGCTCCAAAACCAATCACAATGGGTACGTTTGCAGAGGCTGCTGCATTAACTGTTTGTATGAATTGTAATGCGACTAGAAATGAGATTACTGTGATAGATAGTGTTATCGCACCCATCATATCTATAGTAGCCTTCTTCTTGTTGATGCTGCCGCTGCTACTATCATATTCTATTGTTGTACTACTACTTTCGGAAAGTAGTATGTCCCTTCTCACATGAATAAACCTGCAACAAAATTCAGTATTTTTGTTAGATATTCGTGATGTTGCTTTGTCCATGTCGATATGAATAAATCTGCTAATTGCTACAAATAATACAATTGCTATTGGTATCACCAGTAAGAATGTAGCATGCCATCCAAAATTATTGATTATAGTTCCACCTATTGCTACTCCTATTACTGCGCCAGCCGAAAACATGGAACTAAATATTCCCTGAGCTACCGCAAGTTTTTCTGGGGCGAATTTATCCCTTATGATACCAAATGAAATAGCAAACATTGAGGCCCCAAAGCCTTGCATTATTCTTCCAATAATCATAACTGTGAAATTTGTAGAGATAGCAGCCACAGAAATACCAATAGTATAAATTCCCACGATTATGAGCAACATTTTCTTCTTACCATACATATCTGATAGCCTTCCGGCGATAGGAGTCATAACAGCTCCTGTGATTAAGAACGATGCAAGTATCCAAGAAGACGCATTATAAGTTATCTTAAAATCCCTGATAAGGTCTGGAATAGCTGGAAGTATCATTGTATCTGCGAACATAGCCATGAGACCCACACAACTTAAGATTGCCAGTGTTATCCATGGAGATCTAGAAATTTTTCCACCGGTTTGACTATTTGTAGTTGGTCTGCTCACAGTCTTGATCCCTTATCGTCATTGATTATATGTATTGCCTTATACGGAGTGAAAAATATATCTAAAACAACTGGATTTAGATGTTTAGGTTTACGATTATTTTTGCACTATGATCGTAGTCTGCCCTTTGACAAATACCCTGCTTTGCAAAAAGAGTGCGGCAGACATAACAAGATAGCTTGAATTATAGAACAAATCCCATATCCACTCTTCTTTTCGTGCTTTATGTATTACGGCGCTATATCCGAAGCCAATATCTGCTACAGTGACAAGCACTATAGATAGAGCTAACAAACTCCAATTTGCTGAAGCCACATTCTTACCCCGTAATACCCACAAAATTAGGACGGCAGGAATGAGCAAGATTCCATCTAATATTGGATACGTAATACTGATCAGCCATGCTAGGCTACCTTCTTGAGCAGACAATAAATCTGCGATACCAAAAGTGAGATTAAGTATATAGCCCAAGATAATCGCGGCAGCTAATGATACAAGAACCACTAACAATTTTTCATTTTCTTTACTTAAGAGGTTGTATATTCTAAACATAAAATAAATAAAAAATCCATAGCCGCTTAACCAAAATGCATCAGCAGAAGACGGAAATGGAGTACCAATATCCAATACAAGTTGATAATAAGTCCAAGTGACTTCTGCAACGAGCCAGACGGCTATTCCCACAGTAAAAATGAGATACGCCTGAACAAAAAATCCATCTATCCTGTGTTTGTAGGCAGTAACTACCGTTATGATAGACAGTGACAACGCGGTAGCGGCTGCCGTGTTTATGGTCCAATTAGTAAAGAAATCTCGGGTGTCTTCGCTTGAAAGGATAATAAAAGAATTTGATACTACTAAGGATCCGACCAGTATGAGTATCGTTCGCCAGGGGTCATTTACATACTTCCGATAAGATAGCAATCTAATTTCCACACTGTTCTCTAGTATCGATGGCATCACTGACTGGCCTAAAACCCGAAATTCGAATAACATCCAGTAGGCTTAAAACATGTGCCTCATTATGATAACTAATGTGTTCCAAGAGCATTACACCCTTTTAAATTTGGATATCATCAAAGATTTCAAAGCGATTTCGATAACAAGCATTCCATGCAGTCCCCTTGCCGTGCGTACTGCCATAATACTCTCTAATACGTCTACTCTCATATTTGTATATTCCCATGAACGGAAATATTGACATAGATATTCCCATGAACGGAAATAGGTTTAATACAAAGTGGTATTATATTATCTGCAAAGATCTATCCCTAATCGGATATTCTAAACCCGATATAGATAGTAGGTTTATGCGAGAATGGAAATAAAATCGAAGCTATTTATAATAATGGTTTCATTAGTTGTAGTACTTACATAGA